>JAZLIT010000037.1:0-12228 GCA_045617525.1 Solibacillus sp.
TGCCTCTTCAACTTCCATATTTGACTGTGCAACATTGCCCTCAATTTCCTGATTACTCTCAGTTGTTGTTTCTTCCACTTCTTCAACACCGAATGATGAAACTATCATGATGACAAATGAGATACCTGCATATCGCATACCTTTTTTATAAACTGCTCTATTAACTTTCCTATTTTTTAAAGCTATAACAACAAAAGCTATTACTGCAAAAAAACTAACTACCATCGAAAGACTAGATAACCCGCTCATTTTATAACCCCTTCACAAATCTGCTAATATAAACAGGTTTCTTTTTTTATCTATTTATTTCCTAATTATATATGCATATATTTTTGACGGCACTTCATAGTAAAATACCGCTTATATTATTATATAATAATATAATTCGCTGTAAATATTATTTATTTACAAAAGCGGAATTTCTTGTTATAGAGAAATTCCGCTTATTATGGCTGCACTAAACAAAGCCGTAAAATCAGCAAAGATTTCACGACTTTCAACTTTTCAATATTTAACTTTTTTCCAATAGGAGTAGTAAATAACTCCCTCCACTTAGAAATAGTGCAAGTTTAGTCATTATAATCATGAACAATTCAAACGAGGTTAACGTTCTTTCCCTTTTAGCTTTTTTAAAATGGAAATAATAATAGACCGCACATATGAGAAGTATTACTCCTGAAACTTGGAAAATATATTCTAATAGACTCACCAAGAAATTTTCTCCCCTCGTTACTACTATTTTTCTTACTCACTAATTCTGCTAAGGTAAAAGGTTTTCCATACTTTTTACACGATATGAATATAGTAATCCGTTTATTACAGCATTGTTCGTAATCATATTACAAAGGTATAAAATTCGTTATCCAATGTGAAGTAGAATACGATTACTTTTATTTCTATGCCTTTCCCTAAATAACTCAACTCATTTACAAAAAAATTAAAATAATCATCATTTTAATTCCAAATTCATTATAAATACATATGTTGTAAGTAAGACGATTTCTGCATTTTATCAATGTAAGGAGGAAATGACCTTGAGTAAAAAAAAGAAATTATCTGATCTAACTCCGGATGAAGTAGGACTTTTTGCGGCTAGGATGGGCTATATTGGCGCATGCATTCAAACATTGGGTGGTGGTATATCAACAATCGCTGCTGGCATTGCTTTACAAGCATTAGAAGAAGCGGTAGATGGAAATTTTGAAAGCCAGAATAATCAAGGCAAAGAGTCAGAAATAATGCAAAATCAGATTGACTATTTAATAGATGAATTAAAACACGTAAAAAAAATACTAGGTAAGATATGACTTACTAATTTTAGTGCACGTTTATCACATCAGCCAATTATTAATAATTGGTTTATTTTCTTTTGGTGCTTATTTTGAAAGGGCAAATGGAACAAGGAGAGATGGGGGTTGCGTAGAGGATTTTTTGCAACTGATGAAAATCAAGGTTATTCATTTGGCGACTATGTACAAGTCTTACTATTCTTTAATCGGTAGTCAAATTTTACTCATAAAAAAAAGAGAAGCTTAACGCTCCTCTAAATTTTCCATGAGTAACCACATTCCTGACACGTTGCTCTAGTTTCTGTAATTATTTTCTCTTTCTTTTTTCTTATTAGCATCCAAATTATCCAAAATCCAACCGTTAAGAGGATTAATAGTAAATTCCATAGAAAAGATCTGCTTTTACTTTTCACGAATGTACTTGTTTGTACAGCTACGTTTTGACATTGACATTTAGGACAAACCATAAATAACACCTCCAATCACTATACATAATACTCTATATTATATTATTTCTCAATAATATAATAGGCCGATCACTCTTGCTGCTCCCTAAATATAATTTCAGTACCTTGTCTTAAAGCAAAAAAATAAACAGTTGGCGCCGTGGATACGGTTCCAACTGTTTTATTTACGCAATGAAAAATCATAGCTTTATACTTGTAAGCGTCTAGCCTTTGATTACCCCTCAATATAGTTCGCTTCTAGTTGACGAGCAATTTCTATTGTTTTATCCAAAACGCTTGGATTTGGAACGGCCACATAAATCTCCCCATCGAAAAAGCGGAATGGGATTTGCACATCTTCCATTTGCCACATAAAGAAGTGCCCTTTAATTTTCATTTGTACACCGTCCTGGCTGGCACTAAATGAATCGTTGTAAATAAAATCTGATTTCCCTGCAAAAAAGCTTTGGCATTCCTCTAAACTTAACGTTGGATTCCCTTGTGCATCAAGACGTGTAATTTTATAGCGTGTATTCATGGACAATCTCCTTTAATTACCTCATATAGCATCATTATAAGTGGTTGCATTTAATTAGGCAAAAATTGGGCTACTTCATGTTTATAAATTGTCAGGTACCTGATACTGAAATCTTATAACATGTTTGACACCTCTATATCACATGAATGACTAATTTTATAAAATGAATGATGGACGTCTAAGTGAGAAACAAGTAGTTCTTTTATATTCAATTTTCATTAATCCATTCTAACAGATCACTATTTAATCCCTCATCTGTCTCATAGATTACTTCATCGCACATAATGCAATACCCTGCGCCATCTTCTATTTCAATATATGAATAACATACCGGGCATTGATTTTCAACTGTCATAAAATTCACCTACTTACGTTAATTTTTTACAATATTCCACAAAAATTAAATACACCCCTACATTGAAAACGAGTAATGAATACTCAAAATCAATGTAAAGGTGTTATTACTAATGCGCCTGACCCTGGTACAAGGTTTATTCTACCAGTCCAATTACTTTCCGCAGCACTTTTTATACTTCTTTCCGCTGTCACAAATGCATGGATCATTGCGGCCAATTTTCCCGAATTTTTGACGCATGATATCCTTTACTTCGTATTCGACAATAGATAAATCAAATTCCTTTTTTTTCACAAGCACTTTTTTGTGCCAACTTTCGAGTTTTGGATGGTCGTACTTCATTGCTTTATAAAAGCCATAAAATATTTCTTCCATATCAAACGCACGTGCATAACGTCCTCTTGCTAAAAATTGATTGATTAACGGGAAGGCTTCCTCTGAAAAATGACTCGTTAACGCTTCTAAAATAAATTCATGGTCGGTGACGTCATCTGTTTTTTCATATGCTTCTAAAAGCACATTTTCTGCTAACTCAGTTTTAATGTCCTTTAAAATCGTAATAACTGAAATCGACTTTCGCGGATCTAAAATAAATGGAGCAATCGCCTTTACGACCTCATCACTTTGCATTTGCACAAGGGCTTCCACTAATTTCCCTAATAACAAATCCTCCTCACGCACCAGAAGCTTCACTAATACTGGGATGAGCTCTTCTACCTTAATGACGCCTACTGCTCGCACGGCAAAAATCGCTTTTATTGATAAATAGTCGTCGTCCTGCTCATCTTGTAGCAAAGCTTTAGCTTCATTCGCATCATATTCACCTAACGCTATAAGTAAATCTTGCACATGCGCGGCCATTTCAAAAAGATTGGCATCATAATTTTCTTCTAATTGTTGCTGCAATTCTATTAGTAAATCCCATAATTGCTCGCTATCTTGCTTGATCGTCACAAGCATTTCGCAAAACTCGATGTAGGCTCTCCCGACATAAAACATAAGCTGACCTTCATATTTCACAATAACGTCAATCGGTACATTGTGTAAAAAGCGAATAACCATAAATTTTTGATTAAATGGTAGTTCATGTACCCACCTTAGCAATAGCTCCACAGATTGCTCATTTTTAGGGAAACCTTCACCATTAGACAATACACTTTTACGTGCTGCTTCATTTGCCCCGCAAAATTCCAATAGCTCATTCGTCAAGTCGACTGGCACTTGTGGATAGTCTCGTAAATGAGACATCATCGTGTCACGCAGCACCTCATCGGCAGAAAATAAATGTGTTCGAACCATTTCTATAAACTTCAATCTCTTCACCCTTTTGCTCCGTCTTTTTTCTCCTAGCAGGAATATACACTTAATCCTCTGTTAGCTCAGTCTAGTGGTGGCATGCTCTCCATAAGTCCTTTAAACTCACTAATATTCGGTAACTCACTAACGACTAGCTCAATACCGATTAACTTTGCAAGCTGCTGGAGTACTTCCTTCGTCTCCTTTTTCACATAAATCTTACTCGGTCTGACAGGAATCTCCACCATGAGCTTCCAAAACATTTGCTGCTGAATAAACGGTAATTTAGGGAATGGCATCATATCATTGTTCAAAACTTCACCTGTCATACGATCCATGACCATACAAATGACTGGATAAATAAGGCGTTCCTCATCTTCTGCGCCTACTGGATATGGTAAATAAAATAAATCATATTCAATTTGAAGGGGTACTTTCGGTTTACGCTTAATTTGGGCCTTCTCTAAATCATTGATTTCTATTTCAATCATACCTTTGGGATCAAGGTCTATTTCCAATAAATAAACATCAGCAATCAAACCATTTTCCGGCACTTTAAAGGCTGGGTAGACATGCTCAGTAACTACTGGATAGCGCCACCCCTTCATACGTAACTGGGTTACTTGGATCATCGCTCGAACAATCGATATCATAATCTCTACGTTTGAAAATAAAGGTATGGTAGGAAATGCTCCTGGCTCATACGAACGGAATTGAATCCAATTATTTTTTCCACGGAAGCTTAATCCACAGTCTTTAATTAACTGATAATCGTCCTTTTCTAGTGCAGCTCGGTCCACAAAATTAATCGTTAAGGCACTTAGGTCGAAATGAAAGTCATCCGAAAGCTTCCTTCCCGATAAAATAGAAGCAAGAGATGTATAGCCTAATTCCTCGTCATAAACCATTAAGCCAAATTCTTGGCCTGCCGCGCCCATAACCGACACAAAAAATACTTCATCAACTTCTACTAGTTCCAGCGCAATAATCTCTTCATTCTCAAAATACTTCCATGGCTTCATTTTATTGAGCTCATTTGATAATTCTAATAGCGTCAAATAATCTGGCGATAAAATGTTATCAATATCATTTAAATCAACATTATCTAATGCTTCTTTTAAGCTCAACTTTAAATTAATCTCATCCAAATCAATCTTCTTCTTATTCGAATCCAAGTGACCTTCCCCACCGATGCAACTATCAAATTCCAATGACTCATCTACTATTTGCTCAAGCTGGATTTTCAAATCATATTTCTGTTGCCCTGTAATAAAAAGTAATTCATCACCAGGCTGCACAAGCCACTCCTCTATTAACTCTTCATCTGTATCTAATGATTGTTCATCGTCAGGGAATGAATAAATCATTTGCTTTACAGCTTGTCCATTTTGACGTTTCGCCTCATAGTTTGAATCCATTATCTGAGGAAAATCAAAGCCTGAAGAAATAACATATTCTAAATCAAATAATGTTTGCTTAGTGTTCACTTGGAATTTACGATAAACTTTAGGATTTTTAATGCTTTCTATATGTATTTGCAGCATGGGTAGTCCACCTTTACTTAGTTTTCCTAATTCTTTTTAGGCTTTTTAAATAGTTTATATTATTTCTCAGAAAGTTACATTTGTTATGTATCATTTTGCACCGTTTTTTAATCGGCTTTAGACGAAAAGTCGCTAAATAGAGGGAAATAACATAATCGAATTATAAAAAAACAATTGGCGCCGTGGATACGGTTCCAACTGTTTTTTTAAATTTATCAGGTACCTGGTACTTGAAAATCCTATAAAAACTCACGAATAATCGAGGCACTATTCGACTTTATTGCCGATGGTGTGCCTGTGGCGATAATTTTACCACCCTTTGCGCCGCCTTCTGGACCTATTTCGATCATCCAGTCCGCTGCTCGTATTACTTGTTCATTATGCTCGACGACGATCACGGTATTTCCTGCATCGACAATGCGCTGTAATAGCACTAAAAAATGCTCGATATCAATCGGATGCAGACCCGTAGTTGGCTCGTCAATTAAATAGAGCTGTTTTCCTTTTTTAACGGTTAACAGTTCTTTAGCTAATTTTAAACGTTGCCCTTCCCCACCCGATAAAGTCGTTAATGGCTGCCCTAACGTAACATAGCCAAGCCCAACTTCCTGTAATAAGTGGAAGATTTTCATTAATTTTTTGTCTGCTTTAAATACTTCACTTGCTTCATCGATTGATAAGTCTAAAATTTGCGAGATTGAATAATCGTGGAGCGTCACTTGTAGGACCTCATCTTTAAAACGTTTGCCGTTACATGCAGGGCAAACGAGCTCGACATGATCAAAAAATAACATATCGCTCGGTACAACGCCTAATCCTTCACACTTTTCACATCTACCACCAGCTGTATTAAAGCTAAAGTGCTTATTCGTGAAGCCTTTTTGTTGTGCTAATGGCTCTTTTGAAAATAAACTACGAATGATTGAAAACGCATCAGTATACGTTGCAATGTTCGAACGCTTCATTTTCGTGATTGGCGTTTGTTGAACCGTAATGATTTGATCGAATTGCGGGTGGTCTCTCTCAGCTAATACATCAAATACGAGTGTCGATTTTCCAGAACCGGACGCCCCTACAACGACAGTGAAACAATCGATTGGGAATTCCGCTGTCAAATCTTTTAAATTGAACTTCGTTATATGCTCAACGACTAGCCAGTCATTTGGCTGCCTTACTTGCTCGTTGATGTGCGGTTGCTTTTTTAAATATTGCCCCGTTATAGAGCTGTCCATCGCTTTAATTTGATCTAGCTGACCGATTCCGATTACTTCGCCGCCAAACTTTCCAGCTCCAGGTCCAATATCAATAATTAAATCGGCCACTTTCATCACATCTGGATCATGCTCGATGACGATTACCGTATTGCCTAAATCTCGCATTTTTTTTAGCAGCTCAATCATGCCTCGCGTATCTTTCGGATGTAGCCCTGTCGTTGGCTCATCTAGCAAATAAATAATCCCTGTTAATGTCGAATCTAATGTAGCGGCAAGCTTAATTTTCTGTTGTTCGCCACCTGATAACGTAGTCATTTGGCGATTTAGCGTTAAATAGCCGACTCCAACTTTTATGAGACGCTCTGTTTTTGTTTGGATATCGAGCAAAAAATTGTCTACATAGCGTTTTTGCTGCTCGGAAAGCTGCTGCGAAACCTCTTGAATCCAGTGCAATAATTGCTCGATTGAATAGCTCACTAGCTCCGGCAAACGTTTATCACCTATCGTAACTCGACGACTTTCTTCATTGAGACGCTCACCATGGCATGCAGAACAAGTCTGTGTTTCAAATTGCTCCGCCGGCACTCCTTCAATCCCTTTATCAGCCAATTTACGCCAAAGCATCGGTTCAATACCTTCAAATCGGCCATCACCTACATTTTTAGGTACACCTTTTTCCACGTCGATTTGCGCTGCTTCTGCCCCTTTATAAAGTAAATCTTTATGAGCTTTTGGCCACGTATGAATCGGATTCTCTAAAACATCCTCTAATTGATAAAACTTGAACCCATTTTTTAAAATGCCATGTACATATTTTTGAAAGCCTTTATCTAAAAATAGCAAAGCTCCATCGACAATCGACTTAGACTCATCAATAATAGCTGCCCAGTTAATTTGAATTTCTTCTCCAATGCCCGAACAATTCGGACACGCGCCTTCCGATTTATTGTAGGAGAAGTGTGTTCTTGTATAGTACGGCTCCTTCGCCTGACAGTGCGGACATGCGATGAGTGAGATAAACTTACCGTCAATATTTTCTTGCGATTGCGTGCCTTCATTTTGCGAATATACTTGCTGACAATGGCCACAAATACGACGGCTAATCTTTTCAAACATCACACGCAAATCTGTATACATATTCGTCATCGTCCCTACAGTAGAACGTGGATTTTTGTTTGTATGATGTTGATTAATTTGAATAGCTGGCGACAAATTTAAAATCGCATCGACACCCGGCTTTTGAATCCCCTGATACCCTGTCGCCTCTAAATATTGACGCTGGCACTCTTGATAAAGCGTATCGAGCAGCAGCGTCGATTTACCAGACCCTGACACCCCCGTTACACAAACCAATTTGTTTCTCGGAATTTGTAACGATATATTTTTTAAGTTTCCTTCATATGCATTCTCAATTGTAATGAATTGCTCCATATTATTACCACCTCTATTAATATCTACGTAAATTCTATGTCCAGTATACTTAATCTTTTGTAGCTGGTGACTTAGTGGAGGGTTTAAGTTACAAAAAAACAAGCAAAAACCTTTGCTAATCAAGGGTTTCCGCTTGTAGTGAGATCATCTTATTCTTTGTCTGAAATACATAATTGAAATGATTATAGCTATCGCAACTTAAAAGCCAAAGGGTTTACTTTCTCAAATAAAAGTTTTTATTTTTTAGGCAACAATGTATAAGACCATGAGTAGATAAAATCAACGATAAAAACAATGCTCCAAATTGCTCCAATTCCAAAAGTAATCTCATTAGCATAGGGTGATTCCTTTGCTATCCCTTTTTCTATCCATGACAAATCAGTTAAATACATTTTGATCTCTGCAAGGTTTTCCGTTCCCATATTCCATAAAAACGCTTGCACTGTAACAAAAATAACCAAATGTATATAAGATGACTTACGATACTTCTTTGCAATATATTTAGGGTTATTATTTCTTTTAATAATTTTATAGTCTTTATCAGATAATAATTCAACACCACGAAACGTCCCAATTTTTCTACGCATCCAACGATCTAGATTTATAAAATCAAATACACCAAATGTAAATGCATAAATAATAAATATAGTAATAACAATTTGAAAAGTTGTAATCTCTCCTGTTTGCTGATACACATACAATCCGAGTAACCCTTCAAGTATTAACATAAATAAAAATAGAAAAATGAACATAATGCTGAGTGTAGGTTTATCAAAGAAATAACGAAATATACCAAATAGGAGTAGTACCCCTATAGATAATAATTCAATAAGTATAAACAATTCCCAACTATATTCAAGAATAAATCCCAATCAAACACCTCCTTTGTTGAGAAAAAACAGTATAAGATAATTTTTTATGAACGAAATCTATATTCAATCTGACTTATCCAGTTTAAATCTGCCTCTAAATGTAAAAGTGTGCCATTGATTAATAAATATTTATGTTCTTCATTTTGAATAAGAAATTCCGTTTTTAATTTAGTCAATTCCATAACATCTTTCATTATCATTACTTTTTGTTGTTCTAGCATAATTTTTTCTTGCTCAAAATGGATTTTTCGAGCACAGCTCCATTTAAAATGAAAGTCGTCCTTAGTAGAATGATAAGGTACAGGTTCTAATAACCATTTTTTTAATTCATTTTCTCCTGAATTTTCTAGCTTATATAGCTTTCTATCTTGGTCATCTATCTCTGCAGATGACACGAGTTGATCACGAATGAGGCGGTCAAGAGTAGTATAAATTTGACCTGGATTAATTTTCCCTTTGATACTTAGAAGAGACTCGAATTCTACTTTTAATTCGTATCCATGATTATCCTGTTGGTATAACAATGTTAATAGTCCATACTTTACTGACAAAATTGATCAACCTTCTTTAATTGAGATTAAAATATTTATTTTACTAGCAGCCATACTGGATATCCAAGCGGCAAGAAAACTTAATAATAGACCAGCAATCAATGCTACTCCAATATTAGCAAGAGGTATATGGAAAGGTATGGAATCGCCTAAAAGCTTGGATTGACTAGTAACGTAAAGTAAAATCACTCCTAATATTACACCCCCGATGACTCCTGCTAAACCTATGAGTAACCCCTCACCAACTACCATCTTTCTTACTTGTCGTCTAGTAAATCCAAGTGCTCGCATTGTTCCTATTTCAGATGTTCGTTCAAATGTATTCATTAAAAGAGTATTAGCTGTACCAATACTAGCTAAGCCAATAATTAGGAATAGCATAATTAATATTATTTCGTTCATACCAGTTAACGCAGAAGTAGTTGATTTAATTTCATCTTCAATAGTTTTAACTTTTGAAAGGTGTCCATTGAAATCTGTCCATAACTGATCTTGTAATTCCTCTCCGCTATATTTATCATTTAATGCTAGTAGCATATCAAAACTATTAGCCCAACCAAATTCATTATTTAAATGATCTTCATCCATAAAACCAACATATCCTGAATAATGTGAAGTATCTACAACATCAATGACTTCAAATTTTTGATTACCAGAAGGTGTATTTATGTGAATGTATTCCCCTACTTTACCACCCCATTCATCAAAAGCTCGCTTACCGAGCAGGATAGATGGTTTCTTTTGTAATTCCTCATATAACGATTCTTTTTCAATATCTTCAAATAATATAGGTCCCTTTTTACTTACGGCAAAAATAGAAAATTGTCTACTCTCATCACTCATTGTTTCCCATGTAATAGGTGTAGCTTCTGTCAGTGGAGTAACATTTGCTACAGAATCATAAGAAAATAGAGTTTCGATATCTTCACTAGTCCAAGGAGCTTCCGATGTAACCCTTAGATCACCCCCAAATGTATTTCTAATATCACGTTCATACCCTTCAGGAGCAGTTTCTATAACAGAGCTTAACAATAAGATGACTGCTATTCCAATCGCAAGTATAGCAGAAGTATTGGCATTTTTATTTAATTGCTGTGTAAGGTTATGCGTAGCTAAAATTCCTGAATAGCCAAAAAACATTTTGAGAATTGGTTTAAAGATCTTACTTACTCCTATTAACAAGAATGGAAACAGCAAAATAATACTTGCTATAATAGCTAAATAGGAAATAAAATGATCAATAAATATAAAGGAAAGTAGGCCAACTCCTACAATACCTCTAAATAGATATTGTCTTTTCAACGATAATGTTTGAGTCGCCTCTTTTAATGTCAAGAGCACCGAAGTTTTCCCAGCATTGTAAATAGGAAACAAGGAGAAGATAATAGGAAATACAATTCCTATTACAATGGCTGTTATTGTAGGCATTTTCCAATTCAAAGTGTACACCGTATCAAATTTAAATAAACTAAGCAAAGCTTGCATAAACAAATCACCAAGCCAAATCCCAAGTGGAACCCCAATAGCCGTACCAATTAATGATAAAATGATTACTTCAATGAATACAAGTTTAGAAATAGAGCTTTGCAAATAACCTAAACTTTTCATTATTGCAAATTCCTTTTTTCTTTCCATAACATTTGTATAAATCATATTAAAGACAATGAATCCACTAATAAGCATAGATAAAACAGCAATTAAGTAAAAAAATGTGTAGAGACCCCCAATATCGTTACTTTGCAGATCATCTGCGACAACTGGTTGGATATATATATTTGAATTAGTAAATTCATTCTGTAAATCTAGAAAAAGTTTTTCACCATCTTCATTTGTTTGAAATCGTACATATGAAAGCTCATTATCCATACCTGTCCATTCTCTTAACAAATCAAGGGGAGCCATAATTCTAAAACTAGTTGATTCAGCACTTTCCCAATCACTAGGACTCGCAAGCAACTGTGTATACCCGACTATTGCCGAAACCTTAGCCTCTCCTAAATTGCTAAACCGAATAGTATCTCCAACACTTTTATTTAATAAATTTGCAACAGGCTCGGTTATAATTAGCCCTTCATTATCTAACTCTCCTTTTATAACTGGTAGTTTTAGTAAAGAACTATTCTGATCACTCACACCCATAATCCGTACAGAACGTTGATTTTCCGATTTATCATCAAAATCAAAGAATACATGTTTCTCAAGTGCAAGCAACGAGTCAGTAATGATTGGATTGTCTAAATGAGAGGAAACAGCCTCTTCAAAAAAGGTATGTTCATCACTTAAAAACCAATAATCAGCATTTGCTACATACATTTGTTCATAATAATTAAAAACATCATTTGTTGTTTTATCAGCAATTAACATCGAAGTTATAAAGGAAAGGCCGATAATGATCCCAAGTAATGAAAAGAAAAATCTTTTTTTTCTTTCTATTATATTACGCCATGAAATTCGCCACATATTTAGCATAATCTTCATCCTTTCTAGAAATCACCTGATCGACAATTCCATCTTTAAAAAGAATAATTCGATCTGCAAATCCAGCTGCGAAAATATCATGTGTAACCATGATTATTGTTTGATTGTAATTTCGATTAAATCTAGTCATTAACCCAAGAATGTCCTCGGCTGTATTTCTATCTAAATTACCTGTTGGCTCATCTGCCAATAATACGGCGGGGTTGCTAGCTAG
>JAZLIT010000038.1:0-28610 GCA_045617525.1 Solibacillus sp.
GTAGATTGTTAGTTGATTAATTAAAGATGAAGCCGATATAAAAATGAGGAGGTGCATGTATGGATATAGCAGCATTATCAATGATGATGAGTCAACAACAATTATTGCAAAATGTTTCACTTGCCGTTTCGAAGCAGGCAATCGAATTACAGCAAGATATGACGGAGCAGGTAGTAGAAATGATAGACGCTCCACACCCTACGCTAGGGCAAAGTATAGACCTTTCAATTTAAACAATTCTAACGGTTTGATCTCCATAGGTAATCAACTGTTTATAAATTAATATTAAGTAAGAGTGGGAGGCATTTAGTTATGAAAAATAAAGTACTATTGGCCGCACTTGCTGTGATTTTTCTATTTTCATCACTACTATTAGAAAATCAGGTGGAAGCGGCTACTACATATTCAGGTGAATTTGTGAGTTTCTCTTATGAGGAAGGTTTACCCGTAAGCATGATTATTATTGATAATAATGGAAAACGAGTGAAGCATAATTTGGCGAGTGGTATTGTCTACCAAGCGAATGGACGAATTACAAATGCTAACACATTTAAAAACGGTATGGCGGTTTCATTTAATAAAACGAAAAATAGTGTTACGGAGCTATCAGGTGTATTAAGTATAACAACAAATACTATGGAAACAGCGCATTACCAGCTAAACGGTATTGTGACAAAAATTGATCCGAATGGTATGTTCCTAACAGTTAAGCCAGATAAGGCGAGTGAACAATCCTATTATATTAATAAAAATACACGATTTTTAAAGGGCTCATCACTTGCTGATTTAAGTATGCTCTATGAAGGCGATCGCATTAAAATGAAGTTTACTGCGGCGACTACATCTACAATTTCGGAAATTGAAATAATGAACGCGGGTATGCTTATTGAAAATGTTTATAAAGGAACATTGAAATCAGCTGATGCATATCGAAATACATTTACTGCTGCTAATATACAGCCATTTGAAGACTGGTTGTTCGGGACGAGTGTAAATGAAGCAATGAAATCATTTAGTTTTACGAATGAAACTTCATTTTATGCAGGCAATCAAGCGATTAAAAAAGAGGAATTAAAACATTATCTAGATAAAGAATTTTATTTTGTGACGATTAAGCAGTTCGGCAAAGAAATGGTTAAAAAGGTCGTTGTCTTATTAGATTTTGAACGTACATATTACGATTCATTCAAATCGGTAAATACAAGTTATAGCTTAATGAATTTTAATAGATCGGGGAATATGTATTATCATGGTGGATCGATTTTAATTCGTAATGGTCGATTAATAGAACCGACTTCACTAACAGCATATGGAACGGCACATATTATTACAGATGGTGTAACGCGCGGAAGTTATGCGCATGTAGTAAATGTAACAAATGATGGATTCACAGCGCCAAACTTAGCAAATCATGATTTATACTTTGGTGAGTTAGCTTTTGTGGATACGGATAATTACTTATTAGAAATTAATGACGCAGTACGTTTAACAAACAACTATTGGAAAGCTGAAAATGCACCAGTTTTAACGTTTAGTAATGGAACTTCTGCAAACTTTAATTATAATAGCCAAGTAATTAAATTAATTCCAAATTTAGATTTATTTGAATATGAAACATACTATGGTTACTTCTATGTTAAGAATGGACATGTCCAGGCATTGCATGTGTTAGATCCTTCAGCGGAAAAAACTTCTCGTGTATTAACGGGAACAATTTCAACAGTGGGTGGAGCTGATTCAACGTCGATTGGACTTAAAAACGTAAGTCAATGGCAAAATGGCGGTTGGATGGAATCTGGCGGTACACAAAATATTAACCTTACACAAACAATGATTTTGAAAAATGGTAAAGCTATTACGGCTTCACAATTGAAACCTTCAGATCGTGTTGTATTATTTACGACTGCAAGCTTAAATGCGCATATTTTATTAGTGAACGAATAGAGCTCGGGGCATGTGAATTTTTCACATGCCTTCAAGTTTGATAATTTTGAAGGGTGGCAGCATGGAATGAACAAATGGATGCAAATGGGCAAAACTTTATTCATTATCGTATTACTTTTCTCTATGATGCCTAGTTTGGCAAAAGCCTCAAATCAAGTAGATATTTCAGGCGGCGTGAAAAATGAATATGATTATGAAGAGTACGTTTTTATTACAGGCAAACCTGTTAAATTTACAGGTAGTGGTAAAGATGTGAAAATGACCGAAAAATTGAATAAGACAACGAAAACTACAACGTTTAATTATTCATTAAAGAGTGCTACTGGCGATACATTAAAGCGAACGATTACATATAGTGCGGACGTGAAGGATTTCACATTAATTGGTCAAAGTACGCAAAACGGTAAAGTAACAAAGGCGACAGAAGTTATTACGATAGGCGGCATAAAATATACGTTAAAAGACTATCAATTTTCAAATGGTCTTGCGATCGATAAACGACCAGCATCTGATTATTATTCAGGTAATATTTCAGGCCGTAAAATTTATGAGCGTGAAGTAAGAAAAAGACAAGTTGAAAGAATCGAAGTAAACATTTTGAGTAAAAATGAGGGCTACACGAATTTTTGGGGTTCAACTGAAACACAAATTACAACGCAGCAATTTAATTATGCAGACGGTACTGTTGGCGTAGTGGAAAATCGCGTTTCATCGAATAAGTCTCGTACATTAAATTATGAGGAAAGTTGGGCATCTCTTTCTAGTTTCCTTGGTGGTTACGCGATGAATACGCAAGCAAATATGGTGTCTCAATATAAATATAATTTTGGCAAAGGGGAGCATATTGTTGAATCAACAATGGAATACAATCCAGTTGTTGAGCGTTTACCAATCCCGAAATTCCGTGATACAGCAAATCATTATGCGGAAAATGAAATTGAACAACTATATTCACTAGGAATCTATGATGAAAATTTAGAGTATTTCACGCCAAATTTAATGATTCAACGTTATGATTTTACGGTGGCGATAGGTAAGGCAATTAATTTACGTGTATTTGAAGAACCACTAAAAAAAGATACGACTTCTTTATTTAAAGATGTTGCAAAATCAAGTAAAGATTACCAATACTTAGTGGCGGCGTTTAAAAAAGGGGTAATTACAGGTGTTTCCTCTACGAATTTTAGCCCGGATGGAAAGTTAACTCGTGAGCAAGCTGCGACGATTTTAATTCGTGCATTAGGCTTAGAGGCGCGTGCACAAGATAATCAAACACTAACGAAGTATTCAGATGGATCTAGAATTTCGAATTATGCAAAGGCCTCTGTATCGGTAGCAACACGAATTGGACTGATGCAAGGTGGGACTGACGGGAGATTTAACCCACAAGGTTTACTATCTCGAGCAGATGCTTCATTAATCGTTTCTAGATTCTTGAATTATTTAGACACTGATTTAAAAAATAATTACCAAAATGATATTTTATTCTTTAATTAATAGGGAGGTAGTAACAGATGAAATTTCAAAGACAATGGCTATCATTTCTCTTAGTCACAATCCTCCTTATGTCTACGGTATTACCGTATCAAGTGGAGGCAGCTACTTTTTCAGATGTACCAACTTCTGATAGTCGATATACCGCAATTAATTGGGCGGTAGAAAATAGGTATATGGAGAAGACTGGTTCAGGATTCTCGCCGAATTCAGCTGTAACGGAAAATGTATTAGCGGCGGCATTTGCAAAGGCAGATGTTAACTATACGTATAGCTCAACTGAGGATATGTATTTTAATCATTACGGTACACTTCATATTCCATTTAAAGGGACAGGGAATAATAAGAATTTACGTAAATCAGTTGTTACACGTGCTGACTTTGCGCGTATATACGCAGCAACGCAACGCTACGATTTATCAGAAAGCCATGCAGTACAATATTTATACGTGAATGAAATCCTACTAGGCGCAAATAATGTGAAGACGTTTGATGCGTTTAAGCCAAACAATAATTTAACGCGTGGCGATTTAGCTGTTTTCTTATATCGAATTATCACGAAGGCTAAAGGGAAATTTGCAGTGAATGGGTTAACAACAGCTGCAACTGGTAAAGACGATTTGAAGGTATCGCTTCCAAATGGGTTTATAACTTCAGATGGTACAGTCGAGACAAAAAAACCGGAAACGGAACCGATTAATGATGCCTCAAACCACTCGAATACCTTTAACCCAGTTCAAAATATTAAGGTTTCGAATGAGGAATTAATTGCGGATGGTGTAGATAGCGCGTTAATTAAAATTAATTTGAAAGACGGTTACGGAAACACAATTCCAAATGACCAGTCCTTACAATTTCGTGTAACGTCTAAAAATGGTGCGTTGTTTTCGGCTACGGGGAATGGCGAATCAACTTCATTACAAACAGTTTATACTGATGGTGGAGAGCTAGCCGTTTATGTAACGGCGCCAAAATTAACGAAATCAGTAGTGGATACGATTTCATTCCAAATGGTGAACAACAATGCAGCTAATTTTGCAGCATTTAAAAATAAAACAATTGATGTAAATATACGCTATGTACCAAAGGCAGAGCTTCGAGTTTCTTACGAGGTATTTGATCCTAACCAGCCAAATGCAGGAGGCAATGTTGACTCAGGAATTAAACCGCTTCCCGCTTTACCACAGGGCTACAGCCCGAATGGACAAGTAATTACATTAACAAGTATAGATGTAGATGCAAAATTATTTAACGGTTCGAAAATTGAAACGTATACACAACCTAATGGGACCTCTATTACGGGTGAGCTTAATGTAACAGATATTCAATATGAAAATGCGAATTTAGAGTTTGCAAAGCAGCGTATTTCAGGTTGGTTATTTGAACAGCTATATAATGAGTTTTATAATAATATGGCGACTTTTGGTGTCAACTATACGATTGATGGTGAAGGGCGTGCGACATATAATTATCCAAACTACATGGAACCAAACTTTATGAATCAGTTTGAATCAGATAGCCACGCGGTTCTAATTTACTTAATGCAGTTTATTCCAGATAATAAACGTGATATTTCAATGATCCATTACGATAGTGTAAAGGCTTTAAAAGAAATATTTGATGCATTTAGTGTGACAGATCAAAATAAACTCCGAGAGCAATTTAAAACAGAAATTGCGAATTTAGATGCAGCGGATGCAGCAGTAGATTCTTTAAAGGAAAGTCAATTAATTTCTGATCGTCCAGCAAGTATGGAGCGTTATACAAAGGTCATTGTATCCGTAGTAGCACCAGGTGGAAGAATTATTACAGACTTTAAAGGCCAGGTTGAAATTGAATTCAATGGTATTCGACGCACAGTTGGATTTACAACCAACACAACATTATATAACCCATCTACAGGGCATGGTGGAGCGGCAGTTGTTTACTTTGATGATATTCTTTATGGCTATTCTGATGTGAAGGTAAAACTAGTAACGATGGATCCTCGTTATAGCTCTTTATTAGCAGATATCAATGGGCCTCAATTTACAGAGGAAATCTTTACTAATAGTAAGTTTGAAAAGAATATGTCTTCACGTGCGACAGAGATTGCTTATGTAATTGACCAATCGATGTCGATGCGTAAGTTAGATCCGACAAACTTCATCGCGGCAAAAACTTCTGAGTTAATTGCACAAATGGGCTCAGAAAATAGTATCGCAATTCGTACAAGTTCAAGTTCATATGTGCAATCAAAAGGAGCTGCTCTAAAAGTTGCGGCAACTCAAGGGTTATTTAACTTTGTGGCAGATGATACGCGGGCGACGAATTTAGCAGATGGTATGCAGGTAGCATTAAATAACTTTACGACGAACGACAATACGACAAAAGCAATTGTGCTTGTATCTGATGGGAAATCAACGCAAACTTCTCTTCAAAATGTATTGAAGCAAGCGATAAATAAGGATATTAAGGTTTATACTGTTACGGTAGGAAAGTCTGCTGATGTGAATCTTACTCAAATGAAGCGTATTGCAACCGAAACGGGTGGACAGCATTATCATGTATCTGATGTGTTCTTATTACACAGTTCATATCAGGCACTCATTGACACAATTTTAACGGGTGAAGTAATTTCTAATTTATCGTGTGATGATCCTTCTTTAATGTTCAGTGAAGCGAAAGTTGCTATTGGACGTACGTATGTATCACTGAATGCGGAAGTGAATCCAAACTGTTCAAATGTAAATAACGTTGATGTTCATTTTATTTCAAATGGTGGAGATATCGTTGTCCCACTTATCTCACGAGGTAATAGTATTCATCGTACGAGTAAATCAGTGCGTCTATTCTCAAGCTTCTCACTTTATACAAGAGTTGAATTTATTGCATACGATAAAGCAGGTAAAATCGTAGGGTTAAAACAAGTTTCAATTCAATAATTTAGGTAAGCACTGAATAAGTTGCACTCCATTTTAGCTAATGGAGTGCAACTTTTTTAAGGAAAATTCACAAATCATTCACAGTAATAAACCTTAATGTTGCTTGATTTATTGAACTTATAGTATAAATTTGTTACTATAGATTAGAATCATTATAAAGTAAATAATCATTTCATTGCATGTTCACAATTTAAACCGTGAATACTGCTTTCAATATGATAAAATAGGTTTCATGAATTAGAACGTGAGAGGTGTAGATATTCATGCATACATTAGTAGTAGGCTTGAATTATAAAACAGCGCCTGTTGAAATCCGAGAGAAGCTTTCATTTATTGAATCGGAACTGCCAACAGCAATGGAAGAGCTGAAGAAACAGAAGAGTGTATTAGAAAACGTAATTGTTTCAACGTGCAATCGTACTGAAATTTATGCAGTTGTAGATCAACTTAAACTAGGTAAATATTATATTAAACAATTTTTAGCGCAGTGGTTTTCGATTCCCGTAGAACAATTTGAAGATCATTTATTCATTCGAGAAGAAGAAGAATCTTTAAATCATTTATTCCGCGTAACTGCTGGAATTGACTCAATGGTGTTAGGTGAAACGCAAATTTTAGGACAAGTTAAGAAAAGCTTTTTAGAAGCGCAGCAGTTGGGTGCTACAGGAACGATTTATAATAAGTTGTTTAAGCAAGCAGTTACGTTTGCGAAGCGTGCGCATAGTGAAACAGCAATCGGCGAAAATGCCGTATCGGTTTCATATGCAGCTGTTGAATTAGCGAAAAAGATTTTTGGCTCACTAAAAAACAAGCATGTTGCGATTTTAGGTGCTGGAAAAATGGGTGAGCTTGCGATTCAAAACTTGTATGGTAGTGGTGTTGCAAAAGTAACTGTTATTAACCGTACATTTGAAAAGGCGCAAACACTTGCGACAAAGTTTGATGGAAATGCAAAATCAATGAACGAGCTACAATGCACATTATTAGAGGCTGATATTTTAATCAGCTCTACTGGTGCAACTGATTATGTTATTGATTATGACATGATGAAGCATGTAGCGAAATTACGTAAGGCAGATCCATTATTTATTGTGGATATTGCAGTTCCACGTGATATCGATCCTAGAATTGCTGATTTACCGAATGTCTTCTTATATGACATCGATGATATGCAAGGGATTGTTCAGGCGAATTTAGCAGAGCGTGAGAAAGCTGCAATGCAAATTTCGGAGATGATTTCACAAGAAGTTTTTGCGTTTAATGAATGGTTAACACAGTTAGGCGTAGGTCCTGTCATTAATGCATTATCGAAAAAGGCGAATCGAATTCAGGAAGAAACGATGATAAGCATCACCAATAAAATGCCTGATTTATCTGAGCGTGAACGTAAAATTCTAAATAAGCATACGAAATCCATTATAAACCAGTTATTAAAAGATCCAATTCTTCAAGCGAAGGAAATGTCTGGTTCTGCAAATGCTGCAGAGCAATTAAAAATGTTCCAGCGTATTTTTGGCATTGAAGAGGATGTAGAGCGTGAGTACGAATCACAAAAGCAAGATGCGAAGAATTTGCATAGAGAGGCTTTAAATCGTACAGAACTATCATTTTAATTACAAATATAAAGAGCGTTTTCGTATCGGTATGGTAAAATATTAGATACGAAAACGCTTTTTCTGTATATTTTTATATGACTAGCGCGTGTTATATTTTTGGGAAAGAGATGGGTAGCCTATGAATGAAACATTATTAGCTAGACTTTATGAGTTTATGGTTATTTTATATGCAATCAGTCTTTGCCTCTATTTTTTTGACTACTGGAAAAAGAAGGTCAAAATTAGACGGGTTGCATTTTGGTTCGTATCAGCTGTTTGGATGATGCAAATGATGTTTATTTTAGTGTTCATTTTTAAAGAGCAAAGATTTCCGATTTTAACGCTCTTTGAGGGGATTACGTTTTATGCGTGGTTATTAATTACACTTTCGATTGTGCTACATTGTATCGCTCGTGTCGATTTACCGGTTGTATTTATGAATGTCCTTGGCTTTATTTTTGTGACAATCAGTTTTTTTGGATCGAGTAATGTATCAAGTCCAGTTGGTGAAACGATTGTCTCGGAGATGCTGATGATCCATATTAGTCTTTCGATTATTTCATATGCAGCTTTTACGCTGGCATTTGTCTTTTCGATTTTGTATCTTAACTTGTATCGCTTATTGAAAAGTAAGAAGTTCTCAGGCATTTGGTCGAGATTACCTTCTCTAGGACAAACGAGTAACTGGATGAGCAATTCGATATTAGTTGGGATTCCTTTATTATTTATTAGTTTAATTTTAGGTTTAGAGTGGGCATGGCTTACTTTAGATAAAGTATCATTTTTTGACGTGAAAATTATGGGTTCGTTTATTTTAATGATTGTGTATTTGACATTATTATTAGTACATCGAAGTGGAAAGCTATCGGGGTCGAGCTATGCTTGGGCGAATATTTATATTTATTTAGCGCTCGTTATTAATTTCTTCCTTGGAAATAGCTTATCTAATTTCCATCTATGGGTTTAACAGAAAGGTCGGATTATTGTGAGAAAAATCATCGTAGGTTCACGTAAAAGTAAATTAGCATTAACTCAAACAAACTGGTTTATTAACGAGCTTCGCGCAGCGGGGGTACCATTTGAATTTGAAATTAAAGAAATCGTAACAAAAGGCGACCGTATTTTAGATGTACAACTTTCAAAAGTTGGCGGTAAAGGCTTATTTGTGAAGGAAATCGAGCAAGCTTTATTTGATAAAGAAATTGATTTCGCTGTTCACTCGATGAAGGATATGCCTGCTGTACTTCCGGAAGGTTTAGTGATTGGTTGTATCCCTCCACGTGAGGATGCGCGTGATGCATTTATTTCAAAGGGGAATGTAAAATTTGCTGACCTACCTCAAGGTGCAGTAGTCGGGACTAGTTCGTTGCGTCGTTCTGCACAGCTATTAACAGTACGTCCAGATCTTGAAATTAAATGGATTCGCGGCAATGTAGATACACGTCTTGCGAAATTAGAAACAGAAGACTATGATGCAATCATTTTAGCTGCAGCAGGACTAAAGCGTCTTGGCTGGAGTGATGAAGTTGTAACAGAATACTTAGATATAGATGTATGTTTACCTGCTGTAGCACAAGGTTCTTTAGGGATTGAGTGTCGTGCGGATGACGCTGAGTTACTTGAGCAATTAGCGAAGTTAACACATGCGGAGACATGGCTTACAGCGCATGCGGAGCGTTCTTTCTTAGCTGCGATGGACGGTGGGTGCCAGGTGCCGATTGCTGGCTATGCAACAGTTGAAGGTGACGTAATTACGTTAACTGGCCTTGTGGCAGCACCGGATGCTTCTGTGGCATATAAAGAAACACAAACCGGTTCAGATGCTTCTGAATTAGGAAAAGCGGTTGCAGCGAAGCTTACAGAGCAAGGTGCATTCGATTTAATTCAAAAAGTGAAGGCTGAGTTGGATGCTGAGTAATTTACCGTTAGCAGGTAAAACAATTTTTTTAACAGGTACGCAAAAGGTGCAAACAATTGCTTCTTTTATTGAAATGAAGGGGGGAAAGGTCGCTACTTTTCCACTCATTGAAACAAAAGAAATTATTGCAGATAATGATGCAAAACGTATGTTGTTATGTAATGACTACGAATGGCTCATATTTACAAGTCAAAATGCAGTGAGTGCATTTGCAGCGAAGCTTGAACGGGTTCAAGTGGAGGCACAACAGATTCACTGTAAAATTGCAGCAGTTGGGGAAAAAACGGCACAGCTTTTACAGAAGCACGGTTTTTACGTCAATTTTATGCCGTCTACTTATAGTGCGGATATTTTTGTGCAAGAATTTAATGAAAGTGGACGTGCATTATTTATCCGTGGTAATTTAGCGAAGCCGACAATTACTGAAGGAATTGGCGCTGATGAGTGGACGGTATATGAAACGCTTCCAACATTGGCACATATTCAGGCATTTAAAAATGCACTTTTAAAAGAGCAGAATCCAATTGTCGTATTTGCAAGTCCATCTGCTGTTCACACCTATGCAAATGAAATTGTCCCAACAATCGATTGGCAATGTGTAAAGGTTGCAACAATTGGCCATGTTACTACACGTACATTAGCTGAGTACGGTGTTGAGCCAGTTGTACAGCCGAAAAACTATACGATGAGAGCCATAATCGAACTACTAATTTTGGAGGAATCAAAACAACCATGACAGAACTTTATTTCCAGCGTCACCGTCGCCTACGTGCAAGTGCAGCGATGCGTGCATTAGTGAAGGAAACATACTTACACAAAGAGGATATGATTTACCCGTTATTCGTGATGGAAGGCGAAGGCATTAAAAATGCAGTTAACTCGATGCCGGGCGTATTCCAATTTTCACTTGATACATTAGCGACTGAAATAGATGAGGTTGTTGAACTTGGGATTAAAGCAGTAATCTTATTCGGCTTACCTGCTGAGAAGGATGCTGTCGGTTCGGGGGCATACCATGATCATGGTATCGTTCAAAAGGCAACACGTATGATTAAAGAGCGTCATCCTGAAATGCTTGTAATTGCTGATACATGCTTATGTGAGTTCACAGATCACGGGCATTGTGGTGTTGTTGAGGGAGAGCAAATTTTAAATGATCCTTCTTTAAATCTATTAGCGCAAACAGCGATTTCCCAAGCGCAAGCAGGTGCTGATATTATTGCCCCATCTAATATGATGGACGGATTTGTGACGGCAATTCGTGCAGGATTAGATGCTGCAGGTTTTGAACATATTCCAATTATGTCTTACGCGGTTAAGTATGCATCAGGTTATTACGGACCATTCCGTGAAGCCGCTGACGGAGCACCGAAATTTGGCGACCGTAAAACGTATCAAATGGATCCGTCAAATCGTATGGAGGCAATTCGCGAAGCAAATTCTGATGTGGAAGAAGGCGCAGATTTCTTAATCGTGAAACCCGCACTAGCGTACCTTGATATTATTCGTGATGTGAAAAATAGCTTTCCATTACCGGTTGTTGCGTATAATGTTTCAGGTGAATATGCGATGGTAAAAGCAGCTGCGATTAATGGCTGGATTGATGAGAAATCAGTTGTACTGGAAACATTGCTTGGTATGAAACGTGCTGGATCAGATTTAATTATTACGTATCACGCAAAAGATGTGTGTCGTTGGTTGGAGGAGAAATAATATGCGATCATATGAAAAATCAAAGGCAGCTTATATAGAAGCTGTTGAATTAATGCCAGGTGGGGTAAACTCGCCAGTACGTGCATTTAAATCAGTAAATATGGATCCTATTTTCATGGAATCGGGTAAGGGTGCAATACTTACAGATATCGATGGCAATACATACATCGATTATGTTTTATCTTGGGGACCACTTATTTTAGGCCATTCTGAGCCTAACGTTGTGAAATCGATACAAGAACAAGCGGTGAAGGCGACTTCATTTGGCGCACCTTCTTTATCGGAAACGAAATTAGCAAAATTAGTAATGGACCGTGTGCCAGGAATCGAAATGATTCGTTTTGTGTCATCTGGTACTGAGGCGACAATGTCTGCACTTCGTTTAGCACGTGGTTTTACAGGCCGTGATAAAATCCTTAAATTCGAGGGTTCTTACCACGGACACGGGGATTCACTTTTAATTAAAGCGGGTTCTGGTGTTGCAACACTTGGATTACCAGATTCTCCTGGGGTGCCAGCTGATATTGCAAAAAATACATTAACAGTGGCGTACAATGATTTAGAGGCAACGAAGGTCGTATTTGAAAAATTTGGTGCTGAGTTAGCAGCTGTAATTGTTGAGCCTGTCGCAGGGAATATGGGTGTTGTTCCACCTTCAGAAGTATTTCTTAAAGGCTTACGTGAATTAACAGAAGAGTATGGAACTGTTTTAATCTTTGATGAGGTTATGACAGGATTCCGTGTAGACTACGGTTGTGCACAAGGTTATTACGGGATTACGCCGGATTTAACGACATTAGGTAAAGTAATTGGCGGTGGTCTTCCAGTAGGTGCCTTCGCGGGTAAACGTGAAATTATGGAGAAAATTGCACCAGCAGGACCGATTTATCAAGCGGGTACATTATCAGGGAATCCATTAGCGATGACAGCGGGTTATGAAACATTATCTCGTTTAACGCCGGAATCGTATGTGTATTTTCAAAAGCTTGGCGATCAGCTTGAGGCAGGATTCCGTGAGGCCGCTTCAAAATATAACATTCCGCATACAGTAAATCGTGCTGGTTCAATGATCGGCTTCTTCTTCACAAATGAAGAGGTGGTAGACTTTGAAACTGCGAAGACGTCTGATTTACAATTATTTGCAGAATACTTCAAGCTAATGGCGGAAGAGGGTATTTTCTTACCACCGTCACAATTTGAAGGAATGTTTCTGTCGACTGCCCACACAGAAGAGCATATCGCAAAAACAGTGGAAGCCTTCCATACAGTATTTGCAATATTAGCACGTTAATGGAATAAATAATAAAGCCGCGAATGAATCGATTTGATTTGTTGGCGGCTTTTTTTCGTGGAGAAATATTTTGAGGGGGCTCGTGCATAAACTAAATACGTATGATGTAAACAAGGGGGAGAATGATTGAAAGAAGTTAAATGGCAAATGCAAGAGCATTTTTCGTTTCCGTCACATTTAGGTAAAGTGAAGGAAGTATCTACGTTTACGGTAACGCCGCAGTGGGACAAGGAAGAGTTAGTTGATTCGGTGCGTTTGACAGGGATTTATCATATTACGGCATCGGTGAAGTTTGAGCAGGGCGAATGTGAACAGGTAGGCATTTTCATAGAAGACGTAGATTTAGATGCACAGCTTGCATATTTCGAATATGCGCTGCCACTAGAAATTGATTTACCCAAAGCACAATATAAAGAGCTTTCTGTGAATATTGTTGACACAAATGCGGCAGCGCATCATACAGGGGGAGCGGAGTTTGTTTGGGATGTGCAATGTCATTTGTTGAAGATTGAGCCTGTTGTTGTAGCGGTTGAGCCAACACCAGAAGTACCTAAGCCAGTAGATGCAGTAGTTGCAGTAGTTGCTGAAGTAGTTGATGACACAGAAGTTGAGGTAGTTGCCGAAGTCCCGAATGAGCTAGATTTTTTTGAGGAGCTACCAGATCAATTTAGCGCTGCAATTTTATTGTCAAATAAAGTCCGTCCATAATAAATACGAGACTAGTGCCAAAATAATTAACACTAAAATATCACCGGTTGTTGGGATGAAAATGGTCCGAATTAATTGAAAAATGGTGATAGGGATGATACAGCCTCTACAAAAGAAGCGGCATTTTCGTACTAAGGGTGGTAGTAAATACGGATTGTAATGTTTTCGCATTTCATCATCCTTTACATGCGTTCATTTATTTACTTTATGCTAAATGTCGGCAAAATGTTCCAAATGTTTTTTTAAAGCAAAATAGGTAAGATAAAATTTTCCCTATTACTTGAAAAAAGCGTGGTTTTTCATTACAATAAAGGGAACTTAATAGCGAATGAAATGCTTTGAATAGGAAGAGTAAATTGAATGTGTTGGCAAGAGAGGAAACGGTAGCTGAGAAGTTTCTGCAATAACGCAATTGAACGTAGCCTAGGAGCAGCCTTTATGAACATAAGTAGTAGAGTGCCGGTTAAACACCGTTAACGAATCAAGTGCCGAGAGTATTTTTGCTCGGAACAAAGGTGGTACCGCGAAAATTTAACACTCCTTCGTCCTTTTATAGGGCGAGGAGTGTTTTTTTGTATTTCTAAATGTGTTAACTTTCCAGAGGAGGAATTCAAGATGACAGAGCAAAAAGATTTAACAATGCCAACAAAATATGAACCACAGTCGATTGAAGCAGGACGCTACGAATGGTGGCTTGAAGGGAAATACTTCGAGGCACAGCCAAACAGTGATAAAGAACCGTATTCAATCGTAATTCCACCACCAAACGTAACAGGTAAACTGCACCTTGGCCATGCTTGGGATACAACATTACAGGATATCCTTACACGTATGAAACGCATGCAAGGTTTCGATGCACTTTGGTTACCAGGGATGGACCATGCAGGAATCGCAACACAAGCTAAAGTAGAAGAAAAACTACGTGGTGAAGGCGTTTCTCGTTATGATCTTGGCCGCGAAAAATTCCTAGAAAAAACGTGGGAATGGAAAGAAGAATATGCAGGTCATATTCGTGAGCAATGGTCGAAATTAGGGCTTGGCTTAGATTACTCTCGTGAGCGCTTCACATTAGATGAAGGCTTAAATGAAGCGGTAAACAAAGTATTCATTACATTGTATGAAAAAGGCTTAATTTATCGTGGTGAGCGTATTATTAACTGGGATCCAGCGGCAAAAACAGCGTTATCGGATATTGAAGTAATTCATAAAGAGGTAGAAGGCGCATTTTACCATATGGAATACCCATTAGCGGACGGTTCTGGTACATTACGCGTTGCGACAACTCGTCCAGAAACAATGCTAGGTGACTCAGGCGTAGCAGTACACCCTGAAGATGAGCGTTATGCACATTTAGTGGGTAAAACAGTAATTCTGCCAATCGTTGGCCGTGAAATTCCAATCGTAGCAGATGATTATGTAGACAAAGACTTCGGAACAGGCGTTGTTAAAATGACACCAGCACATGACCCGAATGACTTTGAAGTAGGTAATCGTCATAACCTAGAACGCATTCTTGTAATGAACGAAGACGGATCGATGAATGATCTAGCAGGCAAATATGCGGGTATGGATCGTTTTGAATGCCGTAAGCAAATCGTTGCTGACTTACAAGTTGCGGGCGTGCTAGTGGAAATCGAGCCACATACGCATCAAGTAGGTCACTCTGAGCGTACAAACGCGGTAGTAGAGCCTTATCTTTCGAAACAGTGGTTCGTGAAAATGGGGCCATTAGCAGAGGAAGCTTTAGCGATGCAAGAAAGCGAAGAAGAGAAGGTAAACTTCATTCCTGGACGCTTTGAAAATACGTATAACCGTTGGATGGAAAACATACATGACTGGTGTATTTCTCGCCAATTATGGTGGGGTCATCAAATTCCAGCTTGGTATAACAACGAAACAGGTGAAGTTTATGTTGGCACAGATGCACCAACAGATGCTGCCAACTGGACACGTGATGAAGATGTATTAGATACATGGTTCTCTTCTGCTTTATGGCCATTTTCTACAATGGGTTGGCCAGATGAAACGAATGAAGAATTTAAGCGCTACTACCCAACAAGCACATTAGTAACGGGTTACGATATCATCTTCTTCTGGGTGAGCCGTATGATTTTCCAAGGGAAAGAATTTACGGGCGAGCGTCCATTTAAAGATGTATTAATTCACGGTTTAGTGCGTGATGCTGATGGGCTTAAAATGTCTAAATCACTTGGTAATGGGGTTGACCCAATGGAAGTGATCGAGCAATATGGTGCCGATTCATTACGTTACTTCTTAGCGACAGGTTCATCTCCTGGGCAGGATTTACGTTACTCAACTGAAAAAGTAGAGTCTACGTGGAACTTCGTGAATAAAATTTGGAATGCCTCTCGTTTTGCATTAATGAACATGGACGGTTTAACATTTGAAGAAATCGATTTAACAGGTGATTTATCAACGGCAGATAAATGGATTTTATCTCGTTTAAATAACACAATCGATCGTGTAACGACACTTTCAGATAAATATGAGTTTGGTGAAGTTGGCCGTGAGCTGTATAACTTCATTTGGGACGATTTCTGTTCATGGTACATCGAAATGGCCAAACTGCCACTTTACGGTGAAGATGAGCAAGCGAAGCTAACTACGCGTTCGGTATTAGCGTATGTTTTAGATAATACAATGCGTCTGTTACACCCATTCATGCCATTCGTGACTGAAGAAATTTGGCAGCACTTACCACACGAGGGTGAATCAATTACAATCGCAGCTTGGCCAACAGTGAACCCAGCCTTCAACTTTGAACAAGAAGCGGGCGATATGAAGCTGTTAATGGATATTATCCGTGCAGTTCGTAATGCACGTGCTGAAGTAAATACGCCAATGAGCAAAAAGGTACCGATGTACATTTCTGCGAAAGATTCGGCAACAGCTTCTGTATTAGAGGCAAATGCTGCGTACATCGAAAAATTCTGTAACCCAGAAACGTTAACAATTGGCGAAGGTATTGAAGCACCAGGTCAAGCAATGTCAGCAGTAGTTTCAGGTGCAGAAATCTTCTTGCCACTTGCTGGTTTGATCAACATCGAGGAAGAAATTGCTCGTCTTGAAAAAGAATTAGAAAAATGGGCAAAAGAAGTAAAATTAGTAAATGGTAAGCTTTCAAACGAGCGTTTTGTGTCAAAAGCGCCAGAAGCATTAGTGGCAGAAGAGCGTGCGAAACTTGCGGATTACGAAGATAAATATGCGACGGTTGAAAAACGTTTAGCAGAACTGAAAAATATGTAATATTAATCAGTTCTGTCTGCGCAGAACCTGCGTCCGAATTAGGCTCCTGTGTACACAACGCCTAATTCGGGACATCCGCAGGGGGCAAAATTTCTTTTCAGCGATTATAGAGGGTTTTAGAATGCCGCAAAAGAAGTTAAAATGTCCTAGTTTATGCTAGGGCATTTTTTTAAATTCAAATGAATGAGCTCGTGAGGAGTGTACGAAATGTTCAAGACAATGGATGAATGTACGGATTTTATTTTTAAATTAAGGGCAAGTATGTATAAAGGGGAGCCCCTAGAATCATCGCGTATTATTTTGAAGGCGCTAGGTAATCCAGAAGCAAAGGCAAAATATATACACTTTGCAGGTTCCAACGGCAAGGGCTCTACATTAAATGCAACACGTGAAATTTTAATGGCGCATGGGTTAACTGTTGGCGCATTTATTTCTCCGCATTTAGAACGTCCAAATGAGCGTGTGACGATTAATAAACAGGAAATTTCTGACGAGCAGTTTTTACTATATGCCAATCGTATAGCAGAGGTTGTGAATGAACAGCTTAAAGGTCAGTTCCCAAGCTTTTTTGAATTGATGACTATTATTGCATTTTTGCATTTTGCGCAAGAACAAGTAGATGTTGTTGTACTTGAAACAGGGATTGGCGGGCGACTAGATTCCACAAATGTTATCACACCTGAAGTGAGTGTGATTACGACGATTACATTAGAGCATACGGCAATGCTTGGGGATACATATGCCAAAGTTGCCTTTGAGAAGGCTGGTATTATTAAAGAAGGAAAGCCGGTAGTTATTGGCGTGAAAAACCTTGAGGCACGTGACATTTTAACGAAGCAGGCGCGATTGAAAAATGCCCCATCATTTATTTTAGGCGAGACCATGTCAATTGAACCGAGTGGTGTGAAAACCTTTAATTATCATGGAGTGCAGTCATTTGAAATGCTATCGCTGACAATGAGTGGCCAACATCAAATGGAAAATGCAGCACTTGCGATTACAGCAGCGCAGCTTTATTTAGGTGAATTAAGCGAAGTGCTAGTACGCGAGGCGCTTGTCACAGCGAAGTGGGCTGGTCGCTTTGAGCTATTCGAGGAATCAATCATTTTGGACGGTGCACATAACTCAGAAGGAACAGCAGCACTTCTTGAAACGTTACAACGCGTGTATCCAAATAAGCGTTACCGCTTTATTTATGCAGCAATGGCGGATAAAGACCACGCTGTAAGTATTGGGATGATGGATACGTTTGCTACGTATATTACGTTTACGCAGTTACCAATTCCTACTGCCATGCCAGCGCAGCAGCTTGCGCAGGTTTCGACACATAGTGCATGTCGCTATGATGAAAATTGGCAGCGTGTTGTTAAAGAAGAGGTTGCCGCAGCCGCAGATGGAGAACTTGTAATTATAACAGGCTCACTTTATTTCATTGGAGAAGTACGGAACTTTTTATCCGGACAAGGGGGCAAGAGATGATTCCTTTATTAGCGCATTATAAAGAGAAGTGGAAAGTGGAAAGTGAGCAAAGCATTAAGCCGGGCTTAACTGCAATTCGTGAGGCGATGATGCTACTTGGACACCCAGAGCAGGGGATGGCATATGTTCATATTGCAGGCACGAATGGTAAAGGGTCAACCCTTACATTTATCGAAAAAATTGCATTAAATCATAAATTAAGTGTAGGAAAATTTATGTCACCCTGCATTGTGGATTTACATGACCAAATCCAAATCGACGAAACACCGATTACACCAGCACAAGTAGATGCTATCTTTCAAGTAATGAAGGATGCGGGTTTAAGTGGGAAATTGACGGATTTTGAATTATTAACGTGTATTGCGCTCATTCACTTTAAAAATGAACATGTAAATTTAGTGCTTCTTGAAGCAGGCATGGGTGGACGCGAAGATAGCACAAATATTGTACTGCCGATTGTTTCGGTTATTCCAACGATTGCTCTTGAGCATACGAATTACTTAGGAAACACAATTGAAGCAATTGCTTCACATAAAGCCGGTATTATTAAGGCAGGTCGTCCGGTCGTTTTAGGTGTGTTACCTAAAGAAGCGATGTGCATTATTCAGGAGGAGGCCTTTGCAAAGCAATCGCCTATATATGCATTGAATGATTATTTTAGTGTTGTCATGGAACATGAGGCAGAAATGTATCATTTGAATAAACAAGGCCTAAAAATGGGGCCGTTACAAAGGCAGTTACTCGGAAGACATCAAAAGGATAATATGGCAATCGCTATTACTGCATTTACCGAAGTTGCTAAAGCATTTGGAATGAAATTAAATGTAGAAGCGATTCAACTGGGTGTAAGTGAAGCCACGGTTCCAGGTCGCTTTGAGGAAGTATTGCCAGATGTTTACTTTGACGGTGCGCATAATCCAGCAAGTGTCGAAGCGTTGGCACATATGTTGCAAGAAAACTATGCAAATAGGGACATCGAAATTGTGCTAGGCATACTCGCGGATAAAGATGTAGAAGCAGTGTTAACGTTACTACAGCCACTTGCGACCAAAATGATTTTCATCGATGTGCCGAATGACCGTGCAATGCCAGCGCAAAAGATTGCAGCGCTTAGCACGCATCCGAATAAAACAGTCGTGTCTGACGTAGTTACGTTATTGCAACAACCGATGAATGAAGGAACAATTCGTGTTGTAACAGGGTCACTATATTTACTCGCGGCAATCCGTTCTAATCTTAGAAAAATGTAGAATAATAGCGAAAACTTTTTTAGGCGAAACGACATAAGTTTCGTCTTTTTTTAATGAGTTTTTGTTACGGTTATGGTAGGGAGGGGTGCGACTTGAAATTTCAACGATCAATTTGGAAATCGGGTGTTCTCGGTGCAATTATTATCGGAAGTCTAACTGGCTTACTAGGGTTCGGTCTTTTTATGGGAATTCTATTTTGGGCGGATTTTGAGGAAGGGGAGATTTCTGAACAGGTGGATGTTTTTCAGGAGCAGCCAGCTGTAGGGGATTCCGCACAATTTTATGCATTACAGCATGGCGTCTTTTCTTCACATGATGCGGCGGCAGCCTTTATGAAGGATTTTTCACAGTTAAATTTGGCTGCAGTTGTGGAAGCTGAGGGGCAGTTTTATATTTGGTCGAAATTATCAGTAGAGAAGGGGTTACCTGAGCAAACGGTGCCTACATCTTTTTGGAAAGCAGTGACGATTGAGGCAGCAAATTGTGAGCAGCAAGCTACTCTATTAAAAGAACTTCAGGCACTTAATCAAAATAATTTAGTGAGTAAAAGTGAGATTTCTAAAAATGTACCAAATTATTGGGATCCGACCTTGCAAGCAATTGGCCAACTTTCTAGTCAGGTAGAGGTTTGGCGCGCTCATTTAGTGGCAACTGACATTGAACAAAAAGCATGCTTAAATTTAAAATTTTAGCTTTTTTTCTTCGTTTTTGTGGGACAAGCACATTTTTCAAAAGGCTTGAATTAAGCTATGATAGTGCTTGGGAGGAATGGATATGAACTTTAAAACGCAGGAGTCATTCGTGCTAGCTTCGGCATCACCACGTAGAAAAGAGTTATTTGAAATACTTGGCCTTGATTTTAAAATCGTTACGAGCGACGTAGAAGAAACAAGTGTAGAATTTAAAAATGACATGCAGTATGTTCGCGATGTTGCGCTATTGAAGACAAGGGATATTGCAAATAAGATGGATGGACATACCATTATTGGTGCGGATACAATCGTTTCGTTTGAAGGACGTCTTTTACATAAGCCGAAAACACATGAGGAGGCGATTTTGCATTTACATGCGCTAAGAGGACAAACCCATGCAGTCCTAACAGCAGTCGCAATCATAGATAAAGACGGTAATGAAAATACGTTGGTTGAAAAAACGATCGTTCGATTTAAACAGGTTTCAGATGCACTTATTGAGGCCTATGTAAGTTCGGGTGATCCGTTTGATAAGGCGGGTGGCTATGGTATCCAAACAAGCGGTGCGTTATTAGTGGATCAAATTGAGGGAGATTACAACAATGTGGTCGGATTGCCGATCGCTTCGTTAGCAGAGCAATTACTTACTTTAAATTTAATCACTATTTAAAGGAGGCATATGCTTGTCAATGTCAATAGTATCTCAATTACGCATGCGAGAGGTGCATGAAGCGGACCGTCCGAGAGAGCGTTTTTTACGCCAAGGTCCTGAAAGTCTTTCGAATCAAGAATTATTAGCAATTTTACTGCGTACGGGCACAAAAGAAGAGTCTGTTTTAACACTTGCAAATCGTATTTTAGTGCAATTTGAGAAGCTCCATGCATTAAAGCATGCGACAGTAGAAGAAATGATTGAAATTAAAGGTGTGGGTGAAGCGAAGGCGATTCAGATTTTAGCGGCGATCGAGCTAGGAAAACGTTTAGCACAAAAAGAAATGGATAGTAAATATACAATTCGCTCCCCTGAGGATGCGGCTCATTTTTTAATGCCGGAAATGACATCCTTGCAACAAGAAAATTTTGTGGCACTATTTTTAAATGTGAAAAATCAAATTGTGCATAAACAAACGATTTTTGTGGGGAGTTTAAATGCGTCAATAGTGCATCCACGAGAAATAGTGCGCCCATAAGGGTTTACAAGGAATCTGCTTATCGCATAGCAGTAGGGAAATATCACAAGCTAGTACCCTATCATCAGCCAACTTATCTGAAAGGGAAACCAAACAGGGAGTGTAGCATGTTGGAAAAGCCATAAGTTACTTAATGACCAAAGTACGACTGAATGGCGAGATGAACTGTATGAACAAGGATAAAAGCTAAACTGCTTGAATGATAGCTCAAGGGGGACTACGGGGACCTTTAGCGGGAGGTCATGATTTACGCTATTTGAAATGTGCATTGTTCTTAAAGATTTCGAGGATGATGAAGTGATACCATTTCACCCAACTTTCGTATAAAAGTAACGAGCGAACGTCATATCCGATATCATACATTCGAATTGTCCTTATAAATCTAAATGGGGATTACCTAAGTCAGAACGCCAAATGGGCTATGTGTATAAGGCACTGAATATCTGATATGGTAACGGAGCTCTCGTAGTAGTCCGAGCTAGGGAAAGCCTAGTACATGGCGAAGGGGAGCAGTTTACAATGTTAATACAAAATTGGGAAGGAGCGGAGGCTCTATGAGAATTCCGAAAGTAGTATTAAATCGTTTAACGACCAAAGCAAAAGAAGAAGAGTACGTATTTGAACGACTGTATCGCAATCTGTATAACAAAGAATTTTATTATGAAGCCTATGCAAAGTTGTATAAAAATAAGGGCAGTAATACAAAAGGCATTAACAATGACACCATTGATGGTATGAGTGAAAAACGTATCGAAAAACTGATTGAAATACTAAAGAATCAAACGTATCAGCCAAATCCAGTTAGGCGAACGTATATTCCGAAGAAAAATGGAAAAACGAGACCACTAGGCATTCCAACGTTTGATGATAAATTAGTGCAAGAAGTAGCTCGACGTATACTTGAAAGCATCTATGAACCGCAATTTTCAGTTCATTCACATGGATTTAGACCAAATTTAAGCTGTCATACGGCATTAAAAGAAATTCGTAATACCTTTACAGGGACAAGATGGTTTATTGAAGGAGATATTAAGGGCTTTTTTGATAACATTGACCATCATGTACTAATAGGGATTTTAAGAAGAAAAATTCATGATGAAAGATTTATTAACTTGATTTGGAAATTTTTGCGAGCAGGCTACGTAGAAGATTGGGTATTTCACAAGACGTATAGTGGTGCACCACAGGGCGGAATTATTAGTCCGTTATTGTCGAATATTTATTTAAATGAACTCGACCAATATGTGGAGCAATATATTGAAAGCTATAATAAAGGTGATAAACGTACACATAACTTGACGTATCATAATCTTGCTTCAAAAATCGCTAAAAGAAAAAGTAATAATAAGTGTGACTGGTCTAATCTAACAGAAGAACAAAAACAAGAGCGGCTAAAAGAATTGAAGATGCTCTATAAAGAACTACAAAGTCATGACAGTAAAGACCTTTTTGACCCGAATTACCGACGATTAAAATATGTCCGTTATGCAGATGATTTTATACTCGGTGTTATCGGTAGTAAAAAAGAAGCCGAAGAAATAAAACATGATTTGAAAATGTTCTTAAAGGAGCATTTGAAATTAGAGTTAAGTGATGAAAAGACATTAATTACGCACAGCAAAGAAAATGCCCGTTTTCTAAGCTATGATATTCGTGTAGTTCGAGATTGGCATCGCATGAAAATGCCGAACGGAACGAAAAAACGAAAGTTCAATTATCAAACAAAGCTATTCGTTCCTCACAAAAAATATATCCAAAAACTTGTACAACTAAATGCGTTAAAAATAGGACCGAATAATGGTTGGAAGCCCATCCATCGTCCTTACTTAGTGCATAACGATGACCTAGAAATTATTCGCACGTATAATGAAGAGATAGAAGGATATTACAATTATTACCGCTTAGCGAGTAATGTACATGTATTACAGTCCTTCCGTCAAACAATGAAATACAGCATGATTAAGACTTATGCGAATAAATACAAAAGTACCGTCAGCAAAATCATTTCAAAACACAAAATTAACGGGAAATTCGGTGTTCGTTATGATACAAAAGAAGGTCCGAGAATTGCTTATTTTACCGAGCAACTAATGGAAAAAAACGATGCAATAAAACAACCAACAGTCGATTTAGTAGAAAATACACTCATCTTTTCAGGGCGAACAAGTCTAATTGACCGACTACTTGCCGAAAAATGCGAATGGTGTGGTGCAACGGGAACACCACTTGAAATGCATCACATTCATAAACTAAAGGATTTAAAAGGTAAGAAAATGTGGGAGCAAAGAATGATTGCCCGAAGAAGAAAAACGATGGCGTTATGTGTATCGTGTCATCACGATTTGCATAATGGAAAGTTAGATTAAAGTAAATGGAAAGCCGTATACTCTGAGAGGAGTACGTACGGTTTGGAGGGAAGTTCTTGGAAACCTCGTCTAGTAATAGACAAAGGCGCTGGGGGCTTACCCTACTTTCGAGAAGCAATTAGACGCTCAGCAGCATCCATTTTAGTGGCGCACAATCATCCTTCAGGAAATCCGACACCTTCACCAGAGGATATCGATGTCACAAAACGTTTAATAGAAGCAGGATTAATTGTTGGGATAGAATTAATAGATCACATTATCATAGGTGATCACCAATTTATTAGTTTGAAAGAAAAAGGCTATGTTTAATAAAAAATAGATAAGTAAAACTACGTTAAAGTCGGGTGAAATTTTTTCGATTTTTTAACGTAGTTTTTTTGCAACATTTTTGGATTCATTTCGTCATGTATGAGGGATGAGGGTCTTGTTATTCATACAAAAATTTCATGGAAAACGTAAAATTTTTACATAGATGTTACTTTAGAATGAAAAATACATATGAATCTAGCATAAATCCTAATTGTTCCACTATAAATTTTGGATTTTATCCGCTATAATAAAGCGTATGATTTAAAATAGCAACTTAAGTATGGCTTTAATGGAAAGGGAGAACACAACTTGTTTGGATTTGGGAATAAAGATGTCGGGATTGATCTTGGCACAGCGAATACATTAGTATTTATTAAAGGAAAAGGGATCGTTTTACGCGAACCTTCAGTTGTAGCTAAAAACACGAAAACAGGTGACATTGTTGCGGTTGGTAATGCTGCGAAAAATATGATTGGTCGTACACCGGGTTCAATCGTTGCAATTCGTCCGATGAAAGATGGCGTAATTGCAGATTTTGATATTACGACAGAAATGATTAAATATTATTTAACTGAGGCATTAAAATCTTCAGGTTCAAACTGGAAAAAACCAAATGTAATGGTATGTGTACCATATGGCATTACATCTGTAGAATCTCGCGCAGTAATAGACGCATCTCGTCAAGCTGGTGCGAAAGAAGCGTTTACAATTGAAGAACCATTTGCAGCTGCAATCGGTGCTAACTTACCAGTTTGGGAGCCAACAGGTTCTATGGTTGTTGATATCGGTGGTGGTACAACTGAGGTTGCGGTTATTTCTTTAGGTGGTATCGTAACGAGTGAATCAGTACGTATTGGTGGCGATGCGATGGATCATGCAATTATTGCGTATATCCGTAAAATGTACAATCTAACAATCGGTGAGCGTACAGCAGAATCGGTTAAAATGGAGATTGGTACAGCACGCGTTGATAGTGTAGATGAGAAAATGGATATCCGTGGTCGCGATTTAGTGACAGGCTTACCGAAAACAATCGTAATTACGTCGAAAGAAATTTCTGAGTCATTACGTGAAGCAATCATTTCAATTGTTGATGGCGTGAAGAAAACACTAGAGCAAACACCTCCTGAGCTTTCAGCAGACGTTATGGAGCGTGGTATTGTTTTAACAGGTGGCGGTGCATTACTGCGTAACCTTGATAAAGTAATTAGCGACGAAACAAATATGCCAGTATTTATCGCAGAAAATCCTTTAGATTGCGTTGCGATTGGTACGGGTAAAGCATTAGATAACATTGATTTAATTCGCGCTCAACAAATGCGCAAATAGGGGGGACTTGCAATGCCACATTTTTCAAATAAGAAATTAATCGTACTGCTTATCAGCATGATTTTCCTTGTGGCATTGATTAGCTTCTCTTTGCGTGATCGTCAGAACGCAACTTTCCCAGAACGAATTATTAAAGATACAGTTGGCTTTGCACAGGGTTTAGTTGCAAAGCCTTCTAACTACATAATAGGTATTTTTGAAGACATTGATTCTCTATTTAACACGTATGAGGAAAATCAGCGACTAAAATCTCGTTTAGAGGAATTCGCTGTGCTTCAAGCAGATGTGAATACATTGAAGTCGGAAAATGACCAATTACGTGAATTAGTAGAAGTAGAGGAAAGTTTACGTGATTTAATGCCTTTAAATGCGACGGTTATTGCAAGAAATCCTGATCAATGGGAAGAAAAGATAATTTTAAACAAGGGTTCCGCACACGGAGTTAAGACAAATATGGCGGTCCAAACAGCTCGTGGCTTAATAGGCAAAATCACGGTTGTTACGCCTTATACTTCTCAAGTGGAGTTACTATATACGAATAATTCAAATTACCGAGTTTCTGCACTTGCACAAGGTTCAGAAGGTGATGTTTACGGGTTAGTTGAAGGTTACGATAGTGAGCGGAATGAATTGATTTTCAAACGAATTGATTCGAGTGCTGTTATCGAAGAGGGTGAGAAAGTTGTTACATCTGGATTGGGCGGTATTTTTCCGAAAGGTATTTTAATTGGGGAAGTGACCGAAGTTACAACGGATGATTTTGGCTTGACGAAAATGGCTTTCGTGAAACCTGCGGCAAACTTCTCATTACTTGAAAATGTAATTATTTTAATGCGCGAAGTTATCGAAGTTGATAGTGGAGATGGCAATGGCACAAATGCAGATTTAACAAATGGTACGAGTGAAGAAGAGGGGGATGAATAATGTTCGTCCGCTTCCTTCTTCCGTTTATAGGTGCTGTTTTATTTTTAATTGAACCTGTATTTGCACTTTTTTCTCCGGTTGAACTCTTTGGGAATATGATTTATTTAGTCCCTCGATTTTTATTTATGTACCTGTTGTTTCTAGCTGTCTATTATAACTGGAAGTATGCAGTGATTTCTGGCATCGTTTTTGGGCTATTGTATGATGTCTTTTACATTGATATTATTGGTCTATATGCAGTGTTATATCCGTTGCTTTGTTTAAGTATTAGTTGGATTATCAAATGGATACAGCAATCATTACTTGTTGTAACGTTGTTAACTATTTTATTTGTGGCTGTGCTAGAATTTATTATGTATGAGTTCTTTTTTATTATTTCATTTACATCAATGCCGATTGATGTGTTTTTGTATACACGATTAATCCCTACATTACTAGCGAACCTATTGTTCCTAGTTATGCTAGGCTGGGCATTTAAATATTTAATTAAAACACGCTTTTTACAGCGAGTATAAATGTGAGTTAAATTGAAATTCAGATGAGCGTGAGGTGCACTTTTGATGAAAAAACAACTCGTCCATATTAAGGGAACGAAAGACGGTCTAGTGTTACACTTAGACGATTCGTCTACCTATGATGAACTCATCCTAGAGCTTAAGCAAAAAATTGAAGAAGGGGGCATCGATGGGAAAATCGATGTTCAGCTTCATTTAGGATATCGCTATTGTACGTTAGAGCAAAAAAAAGAATTGATTCAAATAGTTCAAGCGCGCGGAAATATGCTTGTATCTAAAGTACAAAGTGATGTTATAACTTTAGAGGAATGTAATAAAAAAATCTTGGAGCATACATGTGATACATATGTAGGTATTGTTCGTTCTGGTCAAACACTTCGTGCGACTGGAGATATTATCGTTATTGGAGATGTAAATCCGAATGGTAAAATAGAAGCGAGTGGCAGTATTTATGTACTTGGAAAATTAAAAGGTATTGTTCATGCCGGAATAAATGGAAATGTGGAAGCAATTGTTGCGGCTGCAACGTTTGAACCTACGCATGTGTCAATAGCTGAATTTATGGAAGTTATGAGTAATGAACAGGAAATTTTTCAAAACCAAAGAGAACAGCTTTTTGGCTATGTTAATTCAAGTGGTGTTATTAAGTATGATCGAATACAGGAAGTAAGAAATATTCGACCGTCACATTCGATGTTTAAGGGAGGAAGCTAATGTGGGTGAAGCAATCGTAATTACTTCTGGTAAGGGTGGAGTTGGTAAGACGACAACTACAGCCAATCTAGGAACTGCACTTGCTCTTCAAGGCAAAAAAGTTTGTTTAGTAGATACAGATATTGGTCTGAGGAATTTAGATGTTGTTTTAGGGCTCGAAAATCGTATTATTTATGATTTAGTAGATGTAGTGGAAGGTCGTTGTAAAGTTCATCAGGCGCTTGTGAAAGATAAACGTGTGGATGAACGCCTATTTCTATTACCTGCTGCTCAAACAACGGATAAAAATGCTGTAGACCCCGAACAAATGAAAACACTAATTGCTGAGCTGAAAACAGAATTTGATTATATTTTAATTGACTGTCCAGCTGGCATTGAACAAGGTTTCCGTAATGCAATTGCGGGTGCTGATAAAGCTATCGTTGTGGCTACACCTGAAATTTCTTCTGTGCGTGATGCGGATCGTATTATTGGACTGCTAGAGCGAGAGGACATTGAACCACCTAAATTAATAATTAACCGTATTCGTAAGCATTTAATGAATTCAGGCGATTCGATGGATATTACAGAAGTAACTACGCACTTATCAATAGATTTATTAGGCATTATTATAGATAGTGAAGATGTTATTAGCTCGTCTAATAGAGGTGAGCCAATTGTGATGAATCCAAATAATAAAGCTTCATTAGGCTATCGAAATATTGCGCGTCGAATTTTAGGTGAATCAGTTCCGTTGATGACGTTAGAGGATGGGCCGAAAGGTATGATGGCTAAATTGAAGTCGATTTTTGCAAAATAAATATAAGAATTTACGGCACTTCATTTGCATAAAATGAGGTGCCTTTTTATGAGGGCACTGAAAAAGTCCACTTATGCACAGATAAGCGAGGACAGGAACGAAATTCGTTCCTGTCCTCGCTTTTCCTTCGCAGCCGTTGATTCCGTTCCGGCGGACGCTTTTCGCGGGCACGGCTCCAGCCTTCTCCCT
>JAZLIT010000039.1:0-41073 GCA_045617525.1 Solibacillus sp.
GGATATTAAAACTGCTAAATGAAAAAGAGTAAGAAATAGACAATGAAATAAGGCATTTTCTGTTCAAATCGAACAGAAAGTGCCTTATTTTTATCTAAAAAATCAACTCGTCATAAAAAACGTAAGTTTTTCAGTGCCCTCGAATTCGCGACTCTGTTTTTATTTATTTCTATGTTCTTTTTCTTGTTCTTCATTAAATTCTTTTATTAATTGTTGAGCACCTTCACCTACCATTTCATTGCCAACAATATCTTCATTCAACTCACTCGCAGCACCTTCTGCAGCATCTTTAAGTGACTCATCCATTTCATTTGTAGTCTCTGATATATTTTGCTTTTGTTCCTCTACAAATTGCATTGCTTTTTCCTTCATTTCACTTAAGTAATCCATTGCTTTATCTCGGTTTTCCTTCTTACTAAGAATCGATGCTGCACCCGCTACTAAACCTGCTAATACCACACCTTTACCTTTAAACTTCGCCATAGTTAAGTTCCTCCTAAAAAATCAATATACATATTTTTTCCCTTTTCTCAATATATTAAACCTATACCACCTAGTTTTGGATTTAATAAAATAGGTAGTTTTTTAATAATTTACCTCATAAGAAAGGATGAATAAATGGATTCACTTAAGTATGATTGGATTGACATCGCCTCTTTTGCTGGTGCAGCAATTCTAATTACTTTGCTCTTTTTTTCCTGAAATAAATATAAATACAGTGTAGGCATGCTCTTTTCTAAGTATGTCTACACTATTTTTATGCCTTTAGCTCATCGTAAGCATCACTTTTCTCAAAAGCTGTCACAACATATGAACAGATTGGATTCATTTTTAATTGGTTAGTACGAGCATAATTTGCAGCTTCATCTAATAGTTTTTTTGCAATTCCTTGTCCTCTTAGCGAATCAGATACGTACGTATGATTCATATTCATAACGCCTTCTAGTTCTTGCCACGTAATATTCGCCAAAAGTTCACCGTCTACAATATATTCAATCCCATTATTAGGTGCATCAGAAGTATTTAATTTGAATTCCATCTAAATCCCCCTTCTTTATTTTATGCTTAATATATCATAGCATCCCCAAAAAAATGCCTTTATAACAAAAAAAGATGCCCCTAATAAACGGAGACACCTAGTAATAATTATTTAAACCAAGATGAAATTGTATCAAATAGTTTTGAGAAAAAGTTTTTTACACTCTCCCAAAATCCCTCATCTTGTAAAATTGCACCGAACTTTTCTTCAAATGATTTACTCAAGCTCGCAAGTTGATCTGATAATTTCCCGAAATCAATATCTAATTTACTAATTCGATTCATTAAGTCCACTAGTCCCGCTAAATCTGATTCACTTAAATTAATATCTAGCTTGTTTAATTGATCCGTGACAATTTGTTCAACTTCTTCACGTGTTGCTGGATTTTTCTCAGCAATGGTCTGTTTTATTTGCGTTAATAATTCCGCTACTTGATCCTCAGATACACCTGATTTTGAAGCTAAATCTGTTGCAACTGAAAGCTCTTCATTCGCAACATCTGTACGCTCAATATCTAATGTTTCGCCCGTTTTTAATTCATATGCCTTATAAATTCCGACTAGTGCAGAATGTCCAGTTACTGGTTTTGGTGCAGCAACTTCTACGATTGCGTCTGTAATCCCAGCTGTCAACATTGCTGTCGCATACATTTCAGCAGTAACTTGGGTAATGTTCTCAGGTGTAACGATGCTAATCGTTAACCCCTTCCCCTCTTCTTGTCGAGTAATTTTTGCTGATGAGTACATACGTGAACTCGAGTTACTATTTTTAATATACTTCACTAAATCTTGCCCAGATATCGATACTTCATCAAATTCTAGTTCTTGCTCAACACGTAATGCCATTTTTACGTATTCTTTTTCTTCTATCGATAAATTAGCCCCGTACACGACAATCGGAACGCCTAATTTTTCATTTATTGCATTTACTGCATTTGTCGCAGCTTGGCTTGTAGTAGGTAGAATTAATGCTAAAAGTAGCGTTAATACCGCTAAACTGGCAATTATTTTTTGCTTCAACTGTAAATCCCCCTTAAACATATTACTTTCATTTTACCGCAATTATTAACACGAAAAAAAGAGCAAAAGGTTTCTTTTACAAAGAAGCCTCTTGCTTTGAATTTTACTTAATTTGAGTCCAACCATCTTGTTGCGTAATTTTCCCAGCTTTCATCAATGTGCCTAGTGCACGCTTGAATGCTGCTTTACTCATATTGAACATTTCTTTAATTTCCTCAGGAGTTGATTTGTCACCAAATGGCATTTTACCGCCAACACCTTCTAAGTAACTTAAAATTGCTTCCGCATCTTCGCCTAAACGCTCATGCTTACGTGGAAGTAATGAGCCGTTCATTGAGCCGTCTTCTTTAACGTCAATAATACGCACTTGAACATCTTGCCCCAGACGAGGCTCTTCTTTACGCTCTGTTTCATGCACAAAAATACGGTATGGATTGTCTACACCTAAAAAGAATGTTCCAACTGGTAAAAGTCGGTACGGACGTGCTAATACGTTTTTATTAAACATATCTTCTGCCGCTGCTTCGTATGATTCATTTACTTTTTCTTCTGTAATTAAACGACCGAATAATTCACCATTACGATCAGTACGTAATGTAATGTATAGGTGGTCACCTGCTTGTGGCCAAATTTCTTGAATTGCTGGTAAGTCTTCTCCACGCACTAATACTTCACGTGTTGAGCCAATATCACAAAATGCACCTTCAGCAGACACTTTTAAAACACGTGCCCAACCGTAGTTTGCTTCTGTAATTTCTGGAACAGCTGTAGTTGCTTGCACATCTCCACGACGATCCGCATATAAAAATACTGTAATTGTGTCGCCAATTGTTAATGGATCTACTACGTCCGAGCTATTTAACGGAACCTCTACTTCTCCGTTTGTTAGAATATAGCGTGATCCTTGTTCTTCTAATACTGTCAGTTTAACTACCTGACCTGATTTTATTAATTGATTCATTAGTCATTTCCTTTCTTTTCTACGTAATTAATTATTATTTCTCTTTATTTGCTCAAGCTTATGCGTTATTGCTGGTTCTTCCTCAATTAACTGCACTAAATCTGCAATCCTTTCAATCGAGTTCCAGCTTAGGTGGTGTTCGATTCCTTCAACATCGGGATAGATTTTTTCTTCGTCGACGCCAATTAAGCGTAGAAATTGTTCTAATAACTCGTGTCTTTGAACTAAACGCTTCCCTAATTTTTCCCCTTTTAAAGTTAAAGATAAGCCTCTATATTTTTCATACACTAAGTAACCATCTTTATCTAATTTCTGAACCATTTTCGTCACAGAAGAAGGTAAAACTGATAATGCTTCCGCAATGTCGGATACACGAGCATAGCCTTTATTATTTATAAGTAAGTATATTTGCTCGATATGATCTTCCATACTTGGTGTCGGCATACCCATTCCCCCAATTCATTTGCTTCCTCAAGTGTACTACATTTTTTCCTAAAAAGTTAACTGAAAACGACAAAAGGATTGTCTAAAGAGTTACTTTCAGACAATCCTTTTCTATATTACGCTAATCACTAACTACATTTCAACTCGTGAGAAACATTCTCGTGATTAATGATTTGGCTTTTTTCCAACAACATGAATCGCACGAATAATTTGTTTGTTGATTTCTTCCATATTTTCCGGGGTATTTATTCTTTCAAATGCTGCATTTCTTGACTCAGTTGATACTACATATTTTGAAGGAAGTACATTCAAAGCAATTGCTACTACATCTAATTCACATATTTTACAACTACAAAAAGTTTGATATTCTGTGCCGTGTAATAAAAAGCTTACTAAACCGCTTACGATTTCCTCTGTTACATTCACTAAAATAGGTTCTGTCATATTAATAGTCTTCCGCCTTATTCTTGATGTTTTTCGCTTGTATTAATATGATATATTTTACTTTTCAATAACTCAATAGAAATGCATTCCAATCTATGGTAAAACCGCTTTTTGAGCAAAAAGAACTATCAGTTTTTTACCACAAAGATCAGATTGTATTCCATTATGATAAATCTACTTTTTCATTAATCGCAAAGAATTTAACACTACAATTAACGTCGCACCTATATCCGCAAAAATTGCAATCCATAAAGTCAACCAGCCTGGTATAACTAATAGTAAGGCTATTAATTTTAATCCAAATGCGAACGCGATATTTTGCTTTATGATCGTTAATGTTTTACGACTTAATCGAATCGTTGAAGGTATCTTTGATAAATCATCACCCATCAATGCAATATCAGCTGTTTCTAAAGCCACATCCGTACCAGCTCCACCCATCGCAATCCCTATATTTGCAGCAGCAAGTGCTGGCGCATCATTGACACCGTCACCTAGCATTGCAACCTTACCAAAGCTATTTTGCAGTTCTTTAATCGCCGTTAGCTTTTGATCTGGCATTAAGCTCGCACGTACATTTGAAATACCGATTTCAGATGCAATCGTATTTGCCGTTACCTGTGAATCCCCTGTAAGCATAACTATTTGCTTAATTCCTAATGTATTTAATTGTCCAATGACTTGTGCGCTTTCTTCTCGAATCGAATCGGCAATTGCAATAATGCCAAGAATTTCTTGCTCAGTTGCAGCCATAATTATAGACTGTCCCTTTTTAGCCAGTTCCTCAACTTGAGTATGTAGCGCTTCGTTTATCGTATGAAATTCACTTATCCAACTTGGGCTACCTACATAAATTAATTGACCATCTACTGTACTATACGCACCTTTTCCTGTTACAGATTGGAATCCAACAGATGTATTAACATAAATTTTTCGTTTAAACGCCTCATCTAAAATAGCTCGGGCAAGTGGATGCTGTGAATATTTTTCTACTGCCGCGATTTGCGCTAATAACTGATCTTCAGTCTGCGTTGTCAACGTAATAATAACCTTCACCTCAGGTTGACCTTTTGTAAGTGTTCCTGTTTTATCAAATGCAATTGTTTTAATCCGGCTAAGTTCTTCTAAATACGCACCACCTTTAATCAAAACACCTTGCCTTGCAGCATTTCCAATCGCTGTTACGATTGCTACCGGTGTTGAAATAACTAAAGCACAAGGGCATCCAACTACTAGTACTGCCAAGCCTTGATAAATCCATTGCTGCCAATCGCCCGTAACAAGAGAAGGTATAATCGCTACTAAAAGGGCCACGAGCATAATTACTGGTGTGTAATATTTCGCAAATTTATCGACGAATTTTTGAGATGGTGCCTTTTCCAATTGCGCTTCTTCAACCAAATGAATAATTTTTGCAAGCGTCGAATCCGTTACGTGTTTTGTCACTTGAATTTGAAGTGAGCCTGTCTCATTTAATGTGCCTGCATAAACTTGTGCGCTCTGCGATTTAGCAACTGGAATAGATTCACCAGTGATCGATGCTTGATTAACCGTCGAGCTTCCTTCTACAACAATACCATCCATCGCAATTTTTTGACCAGGTTTAACAATGACTATATCACCCACTTCGATATCCTCTGTAAGTGTTTCGACTTCATGCGTGTGTTCATTGTGACGCTTTAATACAAGCGCTGTTGCTGGAGCAATATCCATAAGTTGCGATATTGAATTTCGCGCTTTATTCATCGAGTACGCTTCTAATGCTTCACTTATTGCAAATAAAAATACCACGATCGCTGCTTCTTCCCACTCGCCTATAATTGCAGCGCCAATAATAGCAATGGTCATAAGTGTTTTCATATCAAACTCAAAGCGAATTAAATTGACCAAGCCAACTTTAAAAATAGGTACTCCTCCAACGATAATTGCCACTAAAAATAAGCCTGTAACAAGAATTGGTTCATTCATCACTTTGTCAAAAAGATATGCCAAAAGGATAAAAAATAACGATACCGCCGCTAAAACATTTTCCTTCTGTTTATAAAAAGGTACGACATTCTTTATTGTACGTTCATTTGCTGAAGTTACTTTAATACCATCAAATGCACCAGCCTGTTCTAGCTGGTCAATCGTCACTTCACCATAGACCGTTATTTTTGAAGCTCCAAAATTTAACTCTGCATCTGAAACTGTTGCTATTTCTTTTACATTACGTTCAAATTTCACGGCACAGTTGGCGCATGATAAATTTTGAAGGCGATATTGTTGCTTACTTTTCGTTGTCATAGCTGAATCACTTCCTTCGAATGTTCATAGGCAATCGTAATTAATTGGTGCACATGCTCATCTTCGAGCGAATAAACCATTAACTTTCCTTGACGGCTTGATTTTGCAAGTCCATGTTCCTTCAAATAGCGTAAGTGGTGAGAAGCTGTTGCAACCGATGCTCCAATAATTGTCGCAACATCCCCCACACATAAATCACTCTCTATGGTTAAAGCAAATGCAATTTTTAATCTTGTTTCATCGGCCAATGCTTTGAATATAGTCGTTACCGTTGTTAAATCCGGTAAATTTAACAACGAACTTCCCCCCTTAACTTTCGCCATCTTTCCACCTCATTCCAATTCTTTTTGATTATTTCCAATATAGCATAAGTTATTCCTAATATTCAAATGTCCGTTTGAATGTTGAGTTATTATATGCACGATAAAAAAAATTGCTATTCATTTTTTTTAAATGAACAGCAATTCCCTTTTTTAATTTGCTTTTAAAATCAATTTCGAAGGCTTCACAACTTCACCCTTTATAACTGTCGTATGGTACTTCCCATCTGCCCAATCTTGCACCTGGTTATGATACCAATTTGATTTCACATGGCCACTTTGACCGGGACCTACGATATGCTCTGCACTAGATAAGTCATTAAGATCTGCAATAAAGCGCCATGAAGCACCGTGATCTACATTGCCCTCACGATCAAATCCTGCCGCCATAACTGTAATTTTAGAGCCGTCAACTGGCACTTTTTTCGCGTTTAATAAAAGTCCTACATATTTATTCGCACCACCTACTGGATGATCGAATGTTAGCTGGTGGTAGTCACCCCATTGCCATTTCGCTACATTCGACCCGTATTCATCGGATAAATGATTCATCGACTTTTCAAAAGCAGTGATGACAAATTTCTCTAAGCCTCCGCGTTTTTCTATCCACTGAACCGTTCCTCCAGCATATGTCTTGCGCAGCATCTCATCTAAAATTTGCGCTTTACCTGGCATTATCTTAAATACATCTTCCGGCATTTCATTTATAAAGAGCGATTCTTGCAGCTCACTCATTAAATGATGGAAAATAAGTGGCGCTGCCTGCTCCGTTGTATCAAAATAGTTCCAGTCCTTTAAAGCCGCGATAGCGTCTTGATACTTAGCATCTGCATTCGATTCAATTGTACCTAGCAAACTCGGTAGAAATTCAATTGCGTATAAATTTTTTGCGTCCATTTGAATATCCTTCATATCCTGTACCGTTAATTTATCACTCGCCTCGAGCATTTCAACAATTCGTTCATAACGGTAGGGTTGCGCCCAAATATTCGATAAATGATACGGATATTCCGCCCCAACAACCTCATTATTTGCAGTCGCAATAAATCCATTTGAAGGATTCACTACACGCGGAAGCTCGTCATATGGGATGTAGCCTTCCCATCCGTATTCAGATGAATCACCTGGTACAGGTAATTCTGCGTTACCTTTTTTACGAATCGGTACATTTCCGTTTGCCTTGTATGCAATCGTACCCGAGTTATCTGCAAACACAAAGTTTTGCGCAGGTGCATTGAAATCTTCTAGCGCCTTTTCAAATTCCGACCAGTTTGACGCTTTATTGAAGCCAATTACTGCTTGTAATTCACGTGTTGGCTCAAGCGCAGTCCATTGCATCGAAAGAACAGCATTCGGCTTTTCCTCCTGCAAAATTACATTCGAAATAACTGGACCATGCCTTGTGACAATCACTTCAAAATCAATCGTTTCGCCACCTTTTACTAAAATTGGCTCATCGCGTACTTCCGCCCGGTACCATTCATCATCATATTTGAATTCATGTGGATTATTCGGATTTACCGTTTCAATATAAAGATCCTGTACATCTGGGTTAACATTCGTTACACCCCATGCAATTTCTTCATTATGACCTAAAATAATGCCTGGAATACCTGCAAAAATAACCCCACTAACATTTTGCTCTGGCGATTGTAAATGCATTTGATACCATACAGATGGTGAACTCAGGCCAAGATGTGGATCATCCGCAAGTAGCGGCTGTCCTGATTCTGTCTTACTGCCTGCAACAACCCAGTTATTACTGCCGTTGAATTCATTTGGCAATAAATCTGCATCAAATGCTCCGACCACCTGAACAGGATTCGCTATATTTGCTTCAATAATCGACTTCGCATTATCTGGATAGCTAAACATCAGCTCCTCCATTTCCTCTGCTGAGTAATTTTGCAGTGCCCAATGACGGAATGCCTGTAGGTTCCAGTTGCCGCCCAAATCATAGGCCATAAATTTTCCGATTGTTAAAGAATCAATTGGTGTCCATGGTTCCGGCTCGTAACCTAGTAACTTAAACTCAAACGTCAACTTACTCGTTCCCTTCACCTCATCCATAAATGCATTAACACCTTCAGCAAACCATTCTAAAATTTGCTTTGATTCTGCATCATAGCCGTCCCAAGACATTTCAGCTGCATTACGCAAGCTAAAGGTACGGAAAAACTTATCTGTATTAACTGCACTTTCTCCAATAACTTCCGCCAAACGACCACTAGCCTGTCGACGAGATAAATCCATTTGGAATAGTCGATCCTGCGCCTGTACATAACCTTGCGCTCGGTACATATCTTCATCTGATTTCGCATTTATATGAGGCACACCCATATCATCTCGCGTCACAATTACATCTTCACTTAAAATTGAAACATTTGCTTCTCCCGTAATTTGCGGCTTTGAATTTGATAAAAATAAATTCAGCCCAATTACCCCAACAAGTACTAGCGCAATTAGCCCCCCGGCAATCCAAAGCGCTACCTTCATTCCACGCTTCATTTTTTTCGTTTGAATTTTTTCTCCCAAGGTCCCCACCTCTTTCAAATTAGAAAACTATTACTATTCCAACCAAAAATTATAGACACAAAAAACTGCAATACGCGAGCAGTTAATATAACTTTTCGACGCATTGCAGTCAGAAACCTTCAAAAAAGAATGCAAAATATTATTTAATTGATAATAAAATCGGACAATGATCACTACCCATAACGGAAGGATGGATTGCTGCCTCTATAACGCGATCTACGAGACGATTCGATACAATAAAGTAGTCGATGCGCCAACCAATATTGCGCTCACGCACTTTACTCATATAGCTCCACCATGTAAAATGATCCGTTTCATCTAGATGAAAGTGACGGAACGTATCCGTAAAACCACTCGCCAAAAGTTCTGTCATTTTCGCACGTTCCTCGAGCGTAAAGCCTGAATTGCCCATATTTGATTTTGCATTTTTTAAATCAACTTCCGCATGTGCGACATTTAAATCCCCACAATAAACAACAGGCTTCTGTGCATCAAGTGCTTTTAAATAATGAGCGAGCTTTTCTTCCCAATCTAGTCGGAATGGTAAACGCGCTAAATCTCGTTGTGCATTTGGTGTATACACATTAACTAGGTAAAAGTCTGCATACTCCAATGTTATAATGCGGCCCTCAGACTCTGACTCTTCTTCGCCAACACCATATTTCACACCAATTGGTTTATGCTTAGTAAAAATGGCCGTTCCTGAATAGCCTTTTTTCTCTGCATAATTCCAATATTGATAATAGCCCTCTAGTGGTAACTCAACTTGCCCAGCCTGACATTTTGATTCCTGAATACAGAAGAAATCTGCATCCATCTCATTAAAATAATTTAAAAAGCCTTTCGTCACACAGGCACGAATACCATTTACATTCCAAGATATAAATTTCATAAAATCCCCCGTCTTTATCTGCTTCAAAAAGGGTGCCGTAGCATCTCGCTCCGACACCCTTTTGGCTATAAATTTTATCCGCGATGTAAATCTTCGCCAACAATTTTAACTTCTGTTTCAAGATCGATTTCATAATTTTCTTTTACGACGCGCTGCACCATTTCAATCGTTTTAATATAGTCCGTTGCAGTAGCGTTATTTTTATTAATAATAAAACCTGCATGTTTTTTCGAAACTTCTGCTCCGCCTACGCCTTTGCCTTGTAACCCACTATCTTGAATTAACTTCCCTGCAAAATGGCCAGGTGGTCGCTTGAACACACTACCTGCAGATGGATATTCTAGCGGTTGCTTTGACTCGCGTTGGAATGTTAAGTCAGCAATTTTCGCATCAATTTCCTGTTGTTCACCTTTTGCTAAGCTAAATGTTGCACTTAACACAAAGTAATCCTTCTCTGCAATAATACTTTTGCGATAGGCAAGGTGCAATTCATCCTTCGATAAATCCTTCACTTCTCCTTCGCGCGTTACAATTTTACAGGATACAATGATGTCTTTAATTTCACCGCCGTAAGCCCCTGCATTCATTGCCATTGCACCACCAATAGAACCAGGAATTCCACAAGCAAATTCAAAGCCTGTTAAACTTTGCATTGCTGCTATTTTTGACACATCAGCTATAAGTGCCCCTGCCTGCGCAAATACTGTTGTACCATTAACTTCAATTTGCTCTAATTGATTAAAATGGATAACGATCCCGCGTACACCGCCATCGCGAACAACCATGTTTGAACCATTTCCTAGCATCAAAATCGGAAGGCCATTTTCATGTGCATATCGAATAACCGCTACGGCTTCTTCTTCACTTTCAGGCGTAATAAAAATATCTGCTTTTCCGCCCAACTTTGTCATTGTATATTGCCTTAATGATTCATTTTGCTTAATATTATTCGGGCTAACCCTTTGAGCCAAATCCGCGACCCAAGTTTGTACTTTCATAACTGATTTCCCTTCTACTTACAAACTGTTCTTTCTATTTATATGTTACGGAATTCGAACTTTATTATGTCCAAGACTGTGACCATTGTTCAATTTCTCTGATTGCCGCTTCTAATGCACGCCCTTTATCAGTCAAACAATACTCCACTCGAACTGGTACTTCAGAAAATACCGTTCTTATAACAATATCTTCTTTTTCTAACTCCTTCAAACGCTCAGACAATAAACGCCCGCTTATTGGCAATGATTGTTCAATTGCATTAAAACGTTTAGGACCGTCTAGTAATTGATATACGATCAATCCTGTCCAACGTTTTCCAATCAACTCCATCGCTTTTGATAATCTCGGGCATAAGGTTAATTCCTTCATTCCATTCACCTCTATAGTTCATATTGTACTCATTCTAAAGCCACTTGTAAATTTCATTAACTGCATTCGTAATTAGTTTACCATTATCCATCTACTTACATAAAGTAACTTGAATTTACTGTGAATTTTAAATCTGATAAATGTAAGTAATTATAATACATTTGCTGCGCATTGTTACTAGATAATTAAAGGACTGTTGCACTTCCTTTGACAACCTAACAACTATGTAAAAAAAAAATTGCGATTCATTTACATGAATCGCAATTTTTTATGAACTATTATTAAGCTTTTACAAGAGCTAATTTCTGAGCTACTGCTTTTACGTTTTCTAAACCAGCTGCGATAATTGCTGCTGCATTTTGTTGATCAGCCGCATGACCTTCGATAATTACTTCATCGATTTTTTCCATACCATAAACGCCGCCTATTACGTTGTTCACGTAATTAACCGCCATTTCCTTAGCATTCATAGCTGGGTTTGAATAGTCGCTACCACGTGCGTTTAATACAACATATTTTTTATCAGTCATTAAGCTAACTAATTGACCTTGTTCGCTATATTTGAATGAATAGCCTGCGCCGTATGTGTAATCTACAAATGATTGTAATGCTGCAGGAATTGTTTGATTCCATAATGGGAATGCGAATACAACTACATCAGCAGCAGTTAATGCCTCACGTGACTTGTTTAAAGCTGCTAAAGAAGCTGCCTCGATTGCTGATAATTCTTCACCCGCTTGTAATTTGCCAAAAGCGTTGAATAGGTCTTGTCCGAAATAAGGCATGTTCTCTTCGAATACATCGAAAGTTGTTACGTTTAAGCCTTCAACTGTTGCAGCTTCTGCCACGAAAGTTTCGTACATTGATGTCGATACGCCATCTGGGCGGTTGTTTGCTTTTACTACTAATACGTTTGTCATGAATGGAAATCCCCTTTATCGTTCGTTGTATTTTATTATAGTACCTATATATTTATATCTCGAATCTGAGGTATATTTATATAATAATAGAATAGCCCAATTTTTTCAATTAAACTATTCTCATACTTTTGGACGATATTAAATTTCACATTGGCCATCAGTGCAAATCGAGCCTTCAGCAACAACTTGAATTTTCCTTTTTAACCCTTCATCCTGCGCTGCTTGTTCTATCGTCTGCTCGAATAATGCTTGTGGCTGTGCTCCTGAAATACCTAACTTATTATTGAACACAAAAAACGGTACTCCTCTAACGCCAATTTGTTGTGCCTCATAAATATCCTGATCCACATCCGCCATATACTGTCGGTTTTCCATAACAGAACGCGCTTCTTCAACATTCAAGCCCAACTCTTCCACTAACAATAATAATTCATCTACTTTGCCAATCGCTTTTCCTTCTAAAAAATAAGCCTGTAATAAGCGCTCTGTAAATTTTGCACCTAATTGCTTATCCTTTGCTTCCACCCATTTCGTTAATAGATGTGCCTTCACGGTGTTAGCCGCCTTCATCTCGTCGAAATTATAGTCCAGTCCAACCTCATTTGCACGAGCTGCAACACCTGCAGTCATTTTCTTCACTTCTTCGATTGAAGATCCAAACTTTTTACTTAACGACTCATAAACTGAGCCTTCAGCTGACTCTGGCGTCGTTGGATCTAATAAAAAACTTTTATATGTTACCTCTATTTGCTCTGCGTACCCTGACTCACTAATTGCCTTCTCTAGCTGACGCTTACCAATATAGCAAAACGGACAAACATAATCTGACCATACTTCGATTTTCATCTTCAACACTCCTCATTTATATTTAATATGTAATATTTAGTTTAAAATACAGAAATTTGGCTGATTATACAACTAAAAAGGTTGGTGCAAATGAAAAAATCGGTTTGGGAAACAAACAATAAATTACATTCAGCAAGTAAATTAAATGAAAACACACAAGCTGACATCTGTATAATAGGTGCTGGAATTAGCGGCATGTATACTGCATATTTACTCGCAAAAAAAGGCTTAAATGTTATTGTAGTTGAAGCAAATGAAACAGTCGGCGGTACCGCCACACTACGCTCAACAGGGAAATTAACTGCACAACACGCCGTCATTTATAGTACACTTCCTGTTCATTTACGCGAAATTTACTATAATTCAAATAACAACTCCATCGAGCAAGCTTGCTCCCTTCTTAGCATTAAAGCATACGAAAAGGTGACATCTTATTTATACGCACAAACTGATGAAGGTACCCATCAGTTAAAAGAGGAAATCGAAGCCTATAAAAAATTGCCCTTCACCCCTATTTCAACGAGTGAAATTGACTTACCTATCAACATCCAACTAGCAATCGGCATGCCAAATATGACCCAAATACATCCTGCACAATTCATGAAGGAGCTAACAACATTAGCACTTCAAGCAGGTGTAACGATTCACACAAATACAAGAATCACTAAAGTCGTCCCTTCTCAAAAAAAAGTATATAGCGAAGATGAATTTGAAATTAGTTGTAAGCACTTAATACTTTGTACACATTATCCGATTGAATCCATGCGGAATTTAAGTACAATGAAATTGCAGGTTATGCGCTCCTATTTATGCGCAGTCGAAACACCTGAACTTTTACAAAATCACTATCTTGGAATAGATCCACAAATAGGAAGAACGGCACGTACAGCTTTAATCAATGGGAAACCATTCTTCGTTTACGGTGGTGGAAGTCACATCGCTGGTACCGAAGAACATACTTCTACCTACTATGAAACTTTACAAAACGAATTAAAGTCAATTTACAACTTAGAAAAACCAAGCTATTTTTGGAGCTCCCAGGATGTCCAAACAATTAGCAACCTTCCTTACATTGGGGCACTTAGCAAAAATGATGATTTTCTATACATCGCAACGGGCTTTAAAAAATGGGGATTATCAACCTCCCTTTTAGCAGGAGAAATTTTAACGTCAGCTATTTTCCATGAATTTCACCCAGCAGCTGAAATGATGAGCCCTAAGCGCGACAGCTTTTCTAAGCAATTAATTCACGGCTTTGTGCAGGCTAGCTTTGTAACGGAGGAGTTTGTGAAGGGCTATGTACAACGTAGTTATGCACCAAAATGCACACACTTAGGGTGTAAAACTAAATGGAATGAGGGGGATAAAACTTGGGATTGTCCATGTCATGGCTCTCGCTTTGATGAAAATGGGCAAGTTGTGGAAGGTCCCGCAGTTTATCCATTAAAATTGTCACCTAAAGATTAAAAAAATGAGCCCGCGTCTATCAAAAGACGTGGGCTCATTTTTAACCTTACTTTAATCCGTCTGTTAAAACAGGAACGATTTGCTTTTTACGTGATACTACGCCTGGTAAAGCAATGCGACCATCAACGATTGTTGCACCGAAAGCTTGTGCAGCTTCTTTAGCCACTTTACCTACCGCTACAGCAGTAGAGTCATTATTAATAATATCTGTAACCACGAAGAAGAATAAATCTAAATCATTACTTGCAACATTTGCTTCTAATAATGAAGTTAATTCCGCTTGGCGACCAAGTACGTCTTCGATATCTACTGCATTCACTTGTGCAACAGTTGCTTTATATACGCCAAATTCAAAGCCTTTTGCATCTAAAGATAGTAAATCATCTAATGATTTATCAGAAAGGTCTGCTCCTGCTTTTAACATAGCTAAACCATATTCAGCCGCGTCTACACCTGCGATTGCCGCTAATTCTTCGCCAGCCTTCACATCTTGCTCTGTACAAGTTGGTGATTTGAATAATAACGTATCTGAAACAATTGCAGAAAGCATTAAACCTGCTATATTAGCCGGCACTTCTACGCCGTTTTCTTTAAATAATTTATTTAAAATCGTTGCCGTACAACCTACTGGCTCTGCACGGAAATAAAGTGGATCAGAAGTTTGGAAATTCGCAATACGGTGGTGATCAATTACTTCTGTAATTTGTACTTCTTCGATACCATCAGCAGATTGTTGGAATTCATTGTGATCAACAAGGATTACTTGCTTCGCTTCACCTACAACAGAACCGATTAAACGTGGTGCTGCGTAACCGAACTTATCTAATGCGAATTGTGTTTCGTTGTTTACTTCACCTAGTCGTACAGCTTCTGCTTGTACCCCAAGTTCATTTTTTAAATATGCATATACGATTGCAGATGTAATTGTATCTGTATCTGGATTTTTATGTCCGAAAACTAAAACGTTGCTCATTTTTTAAGAGCCTCCTGTATTGTTATTTCTAGCCTATTTTATCATACGTAGACGCAAGAGAAAAATAAGAACTTCACTTCGGTAAGTTTTCCATTCCCCTATTAATTACTACTGTCTCCATATCAATTTTAGAAGATTTTTTATCCACTAAACAAAAAAACAACGAGGCTAGAGCATATCTAGGCTCCCCTCATTGTTAATCTATACGTTTATAAATAGGACTACTATTTATATATTCCTCTTCTAATTCCTTTAAGGTGTCAGTCATACCTTTTAGCAAAGAAAACGCTGCAATTGTACAACTCTTTCCATCTTTACTTAAAATGATATTGGCATCACTCATTTTACGGTACGGTTGTATTTTTGAATTATGTATTAACACTACTTGAACAGCCTTCAAACTCGCAAATTCCATAATTGAATTTAAATCCTCATATAAGCTATCTTCAGTAAAAACAATTAGAACACTTTGATCGCTAAATAAATGGATTGACTTAGCGATTTCTTCTACTTCATGCCGAACTAAGCTCGCTCTATTATGTGTTTTTACTAAATTAAGATGCAACCATTTCGCTAATAATTCATTTTCTCTAAATCCGACAATAAAAATATCTTGAGCATCACTAATCAATGTGAGTGCGTTCGTAATTTGCTTTGAATCTACCTTTTGCAATAGCTTTGTAATTTGCTTTGCATGATCTAGCATTTGCGCTTTTACTACATTATCCGAACTGCTTTTTTTAATTTTAGGACTCGATACGGCTTCTGTAAGTGCTAAATGTTCATGCATTTTCTTTTGAAGTTCTCCATAACCAGAAAGATCTAATGCATAACAAAAGCGAATTACCGTAGATTCACTTACTCCTGCTAAGCGTCCAACTTCTGCTGCCACCTGAGTAGCAATCACATTGGGCTGGTCCAAAATAAACTGCGCAACCTTACGATGTCCTTTTGATAAACGGATATATTTACTCTTTATGAAGTCATATATGTTCATTTAAATATACTCCACCTCCATGATGTTTTCTCTAGTCAATTCTATGATTAACTTTAAAGTTATCATTAATATATACTGAATACAATGACTTTTCTGAAAAAACTATGACACTTTATCGAACTAATATTTTATTAAATTTAAACTAAATTTAGAGTAATTTTTTCTTTAATATTAGAAAAAAGGACAATAAAGCAGGTTGTATTATTTATATTACATATACATAAAAATACGGAGAGGTGAATAATAAAAATTTCACCTCTCGCTTTTTATTCTAATTCAATTTGTTTTGTTTCTTTCCCTAAAAATACAACCGATGCTACACCGATTAAAATCGCTACACAGAAAATGCTGAATATAACACCGATATCATATCCTCTACTTAACATCATCCCGACAAGTAAAGGACCAAAAATACCACCAATTCGTCCTACACCAGCTGCGATTCCCACACCAGTTCCACGAATAATTGCAGGATATTGCTCAGGCGTATAGGCGTATAATGCGCCCCACGCACCTAAATTGAAGAACGATAATAGCATCCCTGAGATTAATAGCACTTCGATTGAATCTGCATTTCCAAATACAAATGCACTAGCTGCCGTTCCAATTAAATAAGTAGCTAACACAAATTTCCGTCCCATTTTTTCAATAAACCAAGCCGCTGTGAAATAGCCCGGAAGTTGCGCAAGGGTCATAATTAACACATACTTAAAGCTCGATATCATATCGAAGCCTTTACCTACCATTACACTTGGTAACCATAGGAACATCCCGTAATAAGAAAATACAACTGTAAACCATAAAATCCAAAGCATGATTGTGTTTCGTGCGTATTTTTTCGCCCATACATCTTTTACATTTTGAGTGAATGGTCGCTTTTTTGATTCTGTCTTCGCTGTAAACTGCGGTGAGTCTGGTAGCTTTGCTCGAATATAAATCGCATAAAATGCCGGGAGGGCTGTTAATAGTAAAGCCACACGCCAGCCTTCAATCGGCCAAAAGGTTGCCGGAATCACAAAATAGGAAATTAGCGCTGCAATTAACCAGCCCGCAGCCCAAAAACTTTCTAACAACACAACAACTCTTCCACGCTCTTTCGCTGGTACACTTTCAGAAACTAATGTAGATGCAACCGGCAGCTCTCCACCTAAGCCCATCCCAATAAAGAAGCGTAAAATTAAAAATACCGTTAATGTCGTTGCGAATGCAGACAATCCACTACAAACTGAGAACAATACTAACGTCCACATAAATATTTTTTTTCGTCCTATTTTATCTGCTAAAATCCCAAAAAATATAGCCCCTACTGCCATACCGATTGAATTGACACTAGCGATCCATCCTTTTTGTGTCGGATCAAGACCCCACTCAATTCCGATTGCAGCAATGACGAAAGATAAAATCCCAACATCCATCGCATCAAACATCCACCCGGTACCCGCCACACCTAGTAATTTATTACGTGAAAGCGGAGCTACATTTCTTTCCTTTGTTGCGTTTAATTGTGACATTTTTTAGTCCCCCCCATACTGTCTTTACACTTGAGTTTACATTAATAACTATACAACTGCGACATTTTTGTTACAATTAAATTTAAATCGTTAAAAATTTAGAAAATTTAATTTTTTCTATTGTAATAGTACTGCCATAGGTATAAAATTTCTTTTATACAAAAACATCTGTTCACCTAGTGAGAACAAAAGGAGATAACGCGCAATGTGGAAAGGTCTTATCGAACAATATAAATCATTTTTACCTGTAACAGAAAATACACCCGCTCTATCATTAAACGAAGGAAATACACCATTAATTCCATTAGTAAACTTATCAAAAGAACTTGGCATTGAGCTTTATGGAAAAATAGAAGGTGCAAACCCTACTGGTTCTTTTAAAGATAGAGGGATGGTTTTTGCCGTTGCAAAAGCAATTGAAAACGGTTCAAAAGTCGTTATTTGCGCATCAACTGGCAATACTTCCGCTGCAGCAGCTGCCTATGCTGCACGTGCAGGCATTCAATCAATCGTAGTCATTCCTAAAGGTAAAGTTGCTCTAGGTAAACTTGCACAGGCATGCATGTATGGAGCAAAAATTATTGAAATCGACGGGAACTTTGATGACGCCTTAAATATTGTACGTAAAATTAGTGAATCTTCGCCGATTGCACTTGTTAACTCCGTGAATCCATACCGTATCGAAGGGCAGAAAACGGCAGCCTTTGAAATCGTTGACGACCTAGGTAAAGCACCTGACTATTTATGCATTCCTGTTGGTAACGCTGGAAACATTACAGCTTATTGGAAGGGCTTTAAAGAATATAATGAAGTAAAATCAAGCGGCCTACCGAAGATGTTTGGCTTTGAAGCAGAAGGTTCTGCCGCAATCGTTAAAGGTGCACCCATTGCAAATCCTGAAACGATTGCGACTGCGATCCGCATTGGGAATCCAGCAAGCTGGGCATTTGCAGAAGCAGCTCGCGATGAATCTAGCGGCCGCATTGATTCCGTTACAGACGAAGAAATCGTATATGCGTATCAGTTAATCGCAAAAACAGAAGGTATTTTCATCGAGCCCGGTTCAGCTGCCTCATTAGCAGGCGTTATTAAATCGGTTAAATCCGGTGCAATTGCGCCAGGTAGCCAAGTTGTTTCAATCTTTACAGGAAACGGCTTAAAAGATCCTGATACAGCGATGAACGTTTCTACAGTAGATTTAATCTCATTAAAAAATGATGAAAATGACATTCGTGAATACATTGAGGGCGTGTTTGCACTATGATTAAAAGTTGGGAAATTAAGGTGCCTGGCAGTACCGCCAACTTAGGACCAGGCTTTGATTCGATAGGTGTAGGCTTATCTTTATTTTTAACTCTACGCGTTTCTATTCAAGACCAGTGGGAATTCATTCACTCTGGTCCTAATGTTCCGGCTGATACTTCCGTTGAAAATCATTTAATTTACAAAATAGCACAACAGGTTGCCTTGAAATACAATAGAGAAATAATGCCCTGTCGTATTGAAATGACGAGTGAACTTCCACTAGCTCGCGGGCTTGGCAGTAGTGCTGCTGCCATTGTTGCCGCGATTGAATTAGCAAATATTGTAGCGGACTTACAATTATCCACACAAGATAAGCTAAACATTTCATCACAAATTGAAGGTCACCCTGATAATGCCACTGCTTCTATTTTGGGTGGCGTAACCATATCATCTATAAATGGGGATATTGTGGATACAATTCATATCTCTAAATTTGACGCAGCATTCGTTGTCTTTATTCCTAACATTGAATTAAAAACAGCAGAGGCACGGGCTGTTCTACCTGCAAGCTTCACACATCCATATGCAGTGACTGCAAGCGCAAATGCCAATATGCTAGCAGCAAGTTTAATGAGTGGTGATTTCGAACGTGTTGGCCGTTATATGGAGGCGGATTTATTCCATGAACCATTTCGTGCATCATTGATTCCACAATTCGATGAAATTAAAATTGCAGCTAAAATAGCCGGTGCATATGGAACTGCTCTTAGCGGTGCAGGTCCAACACTAATCTCTCTTGTGCCAAAAGTGAAGGCTGAAAATTTTGTAGAGGCAATGCAAGTTGCATTTCCTGCACATCAAATTATTTTAACAACTGCAAATCCTACTGGAATTGTCGTTACAGACATGACGGCTCAGGAAATGCTTTAAATCATCAAGACTATTATTTCTGAAAGAGGGTATTTAACTTAACTACGATAAATGAGAGGGGTAATGACAATGCGTATCGGGCTTATTGCAGCAAATGGCAAGTTAGGTAAACAACTTCTACGTGAGGCGTATTACCGTAATCATGATGTAACAGCCATTGTTTTAAATAAAGGACTTGTGACGTATGACGTTCCAATCATTGAAGCTGATTTATTTAACTTAACACGTGAACAGCTAACGGATTTCGACGTAATCATCAATGCATTTTCTCCTACCGACGATAATCATTCACTTCATCTAGATGCTGGAAATCATTTAATTGCCTTGTTAGAAGGCTCAAATACGAAACTTTTCGTAATCGGACATTCCGGATGCCTATACATCGATCAAGAGCGAACAATTAGACTTCACGAATTAGAGGAGTTCCCTGATCATTTAGCGATTGAAGCTAAATATCATCTTGAACTTTTACAAACATTACAAAGCTCCACTATTTTTTGGACATTTTTAGCTCCGTCCGCCCTCTTTGATGTAGATGGCCCACGAACTGGTCATTATGTTTTAGGCGATGAGCGCTTAATCGTAAATTCACAGTTTAATAGTTATATAAGCTACTCAGATTTTGCGATTGCTGCAATTGATGAAATTGAAAATCAAAATTTCATTAATGCTAGTTTTACAGTAGCCTCTGAAAATACAACAACTGCCTCCTAGCTAATTTAGCCAAATTTAAAGTGCCGAACTCCCTAGTGGAATCCGGCACTTTTATAGTTTAAGTTAAGAGCACTAAGCTTGCGGCCATAACAGCCATCCCTGCAATAAATCCATAGACAGACAAATGTGTTTCGTCATATTTTTTAGCTGCTGGTAATAATTCATCAATCGAGATGAACACCATAATTCCTGCAACTCCCGCAAATATAACACCAAACATCACGTCATTTAAAAATGGCATTAAGATTAAGAAGGCCACTATCGCCCCGACTGGCTCTGCTAATCCCGATAAAAGCGACAGCTTAAATGCTTTCATACGGTTTCCTGTTGCATAAAAAATCGGCACAGCCACAGCGATACCTTCTGGAATATTATGAATCGCTACAGCAATCGCAATCGCAATTCCTACACTTGGATCTTGAAGTGTGGCCATAAATGTAGCAATACCTTCCGGGAAGTTATGAATAGCAATCGCTAAGGCCGTAAACATCCCCATTTTCATCAACTTATCTGCATCTTTAACCGTTGTCGCCTGAACTGAATTTACTTCTTCAACAGTGCGGACTTCATGGGGATTGTTTTTTTGCGGAATGAGCTTATCAATTAATGCAATAAGGAGCATCCCCCCAAAAAAGCCTGCAAGCGTCACCCAGTAACCTTTCGTATCACCCAGAGCAAATGTTAAAGAATCTTTTGCCTTCACAAAGATTTCTACTAGCGAGACGTAAATCATTACCCCCGCTGAAAAACCAAGTGCAACGGATAAAAATTTTGTATTTGTCCTCGTAGTAAAAAAGGCAATTAAGCTACCTAATCCCGTTGCGAGTCCTGCAAATAACGTCAGTCCCAATGCCAATAGTACATTATCATCCATATTTGCACCCCATTTTTCTATATTACTTCTAGTATATACTATGTTTCCCTAAAGCAAAACTATTTCGCAAGGAAAAAACAAAGAGTTTTTAAATTTTTCAAATAAATAAAAGAAAAGCCCCTTAACGATTATGCATTCGTTAAAAGAGCCTTGTCCTACTTATCTTCTATGTCCTATTTTACCTTTTATAGATTCATACCAAATTACACATAGTGTAAACCACGCGATACCTAAACTCCAACCACCCAAAACATCCGTTATGAAATGACGACCACCCGCAACGCGAGACAGGCCGATTAACACAAATAGAATAACTGCACCAATCCATAATGCGACTTTCACCTTCACGTTCGCTGTCATCTTAGAAAACAAGAATGCTAATGTGAATAAATACAAAATCCCCATCATCGAGTGTCCTGAGGGAAAACTAAATGAATCCAACTGATCTAAGATATCTGGTCTAGGACGTTCGAAAAGATGTTTAAGTCCTTGATTCATTGCTGTTCCAACAAGCATCGTTGCAACAATAAAAATCATTCCACGGTAGCTTTTTTGCTTTAGCCACATAAAGATAAAAACAAGAATGGAAATGGTCATGACAAAACTCGTTTCACCAAAGTAATGGAAGAATTCAATAAACTCATTCCCATATAATGCGTCCGCCATTTTTTCATCCCACTTTATAAATGCTTCTGTCTCGTAACTTTGGCTAATCCACAGAAATAAAAAAACCGGTAAAATACCTAAGCCATAAAGGACCTTTTTCAAATCAAAACCTACCTTCATTAAATTAAAAACATCATACCATATTTTATTTACGTACTATGGATTTAATTCATTGTAAGTCACCAAAATAAAGGTTCTACGTCAAATGTTGAGGTGTACCTGAAATTAGCCAATCTCAGTACACACTTTCTTACGAAAGGCGTTGATTGGAGCTCCGTGGGCCCGACGCTTTTCTGGGGGCACGGCTCCAACTAACTAATTCCCTGCCTTTAGGGAGGCAGAAAATTAGTGGATTTTCCGCACGTGCTTAATCCCCTGGAAGTCGCGGTCCCCCTCCGCTCCAATCAACGAGCACTATCCAAGGTGATTCGTGCGCGTTTTATATACTCTGCTCTGCTTAATAAAATCTTTCTTTTAAAATACTTATGCTTTCTAAATCCACATGCATTACTTTTAATTACCTTTGAAGAATTCCGCTTCTCCGTTTTATATTTACCTTCAGCTATATCTGCCTTATATTCATCAATCTCAATTACTTCTGGTATTTGAACGCCATCAGGCATAGTTTTAAAACAACTCCTTAAAACGACGAATAATGGTTGATGCTGAAGTCTTAAAACATCTGCCGCTTCCTTAAATGTCTTTGCTTTAAGTACCAAAATAAAAAGCATATACAATGAAGGTAAGTCCCCTCATCCTATATGCCTCAATTGAGTTAGTCGATTACTGAATAATGACCATGTTCCATGTTAATGATGTATTCCGGTCTAGGGGGTTTCCCGCCGTGCTCAGCAATTTTCTTTTTATGGCCTGCAATATGCTCTGGGCTCTTCTCCCACGCCTTCCATGCCTCTTCTGATTCCCAACGAACGATCATCAGAACTTCCTCTTCACCACGGCGTACATTTTTCACTAAAATCTCACGTCCAATATAGCCTTCACGTTGTTCCATTTTTGATGGACCTTGTTGATCCGGCTTTTTACGGAAACGCTCTATAACCTTCTCAGAATTACCTTCAGTTACTGTCCAGCGACGAATTGCTACAAACATATTAAGTTCCTCCTTTTATATGTAATCAGCTTACCTTACTATCCAAATTTATAAAGTGAACCTTCAATAGTGGATTTAACGCACATATGTGCTAATGCCAGTGTTGTAACATAAGCGTCACCCATATATAACCCTAAGCCCCCTTATTGTTAAAAAAGAGCACGTCCCTTTATGAGACATGCTCCCTCTTATAAAATTATTTTAATTCATTTAAGATTTCATCTAATTTATCAGACTCAGTCGTTACACCAAGACTTGAGAAGTACCAGTTAACTCCGTCTAAGTATACGATTTTTCCTTCTTTATAAGCACGAGTTTGCTTGATGATATCGTTTTCGATTTCAGCTTTGATTGTTTCTACATCAGACGCTGTACGGTCGACGATAAGTAATACTTCTGGATCTACAGAAAGGATTGACTCATAAGAGAAGTCAGAACCGTGAGATGAAGCTGTGATGTCAGTTGTTGAAGGTTTGAAGCCAAAATCATTGTATACGTAAGCGAAACGAGAATCTGGACCGTTATCGAAACCAGATACTTTCTTTTCATTGTACATTGCTACTAATGCATTTTCATAACCAGCAGCTTTTGTTTTTACTTCTTCAAGTTTAGCTGTAAGTGCTGATTTAAGTTCTTCTGCTTTTTCTTCTTTACCGAAGATTTTAGCCCCTAAATCAACGCTTTCAAGAACGCCATCAATGTAATTTTGATTTTCAGAACCAATGAATACTACGTTTGGAGTAATTTCTAATAATTCTTCATAGAATCCAGATTGACGGCCTGAGATGAAAATTGCATCTGGGTTAGTAGCTGCTACCGCTTCAAAGTCTATATCTTTTAACGTACCAACGTCAGCAACGCTATCATTTAAATATTTTGCTTTTAAATGTTCTGGGAAGTTTCCTTTACCGCCATTTGCTGCGATACCTACTACACCTTCAACGCCCAATGCATCAAGTGTGTCTAAGAAACCATAATCAAACACGATAATATTTTTTGGTGTTTCTTTAAATGTTACGTCCGCGAAAGTTACTGATTTACCTTCTTCAGTTTCACTACCTGGTGATAATGAAGAAACAGTCATTGGAAACGCTGACTCTGTTACTGCTGCACTGTCCTCTGTCTTGTTATCGTCTGTAGCTGGTGTTGCCTCGTCAGAGTTACATGCCGCTAGCATTAAAGTTAATACCGCTGCCGAAGTTAATACTTTCCAATTTTTCATTATGAATATTCCTCCTGAATGTTACACTCTTTTCTAGTTGAGAGTGATAATCGTTTTCATTTACTTATGTTAGTTTATACCAATCGTTTTTGAATTGTCAAATAATATTTTTAATGGGAATTAAAATACACACAAATTCGGCATCCATCTTGTTCTTGTACAGGGATATGCATATCATAAATATCACGTAATGCTTCAGAATTTATGATTTCTTTTGTTGGACCATCTTTTACTAGACGTCCGTTTTTCAGCGCAACAATACGATCTGAATATACAGAAGCAAAGTTAATATCATGTAATACGATTACGACAGTCTTCCCTAATTCATCAACAAGTTTACGTAAAATTTTCATAATCTGAACAGAGTGCTTCATGTCTAAGTTATTCAATGGTTCATCCAGTAAAATATATTCTGTATCTTGCGCAATAACCATCGAGATAAATGCACGCTGCTTTTGACCACCAGATAGCTCATCTAAAAACTTATCCTGCATATCCGTTAAATTCAGGTACTCTAATGCTTGATCAACAAGCTTTTCATCCTCAGGCGTTAAACGACCCTTTGAATAGGGATAGCGCCCAAATGACACTAATTCACGAATTGTTAAACGAACATTTAAATGATTCGCTTGTTTTAAAATTGCAACACGCTTCGCAAAAGCATCTGACTTCATTTTCTTTACGTCAGTTTGATCTAAAAATACTTCCCCTGTATCTGCATCTAATAAACGGCTAACCATTGATAATAACGTCGATTTTCCAGCACCATTTGGTCCAATAAAAGATGTAATCGCTTTTGGTTGAATTTGTAATGATACATTTTCAACGACTGGCTTTTTCCCGAAACTTTTAGAAAGTCCTTTTATTTCAATCATTGCGCGTTCCTACTTTCTCTTAATAATAAGTAAATAAAGTAAATGCCACCGACAAAGTTAATGATTACACTAATTGTCGTACTTAAATGGAATATGTGTTGAACAAGGAATTGACCACCAACTAAGGCTATAATACTTATTAAACTCGCTCCCACAATTAACACAGAGTGCTTATAGGTAGATAAATATTGATATGCTAAGTTCGATACAATTAATCCTAAAAAAGTGATCGGCCCAACAAGTGCAGTTGAAGTCGCAATTAACACTGATGATAAGATCAATACTTTTAAAATCATTCTGTCATAATTGACACCTAAGTTTATTGCTGTTTCACGCCCCAATGACATAACATCTAGGTCACGCAGCAATCGGTACCCATAAATAAAGGCTATAATGAGTATGATGGCTGACAGCAACACGAGTTCAGATTTTACATTATTAAAGCTAGCAAATAATCGCGTCTGTAAACTATCATATTCAACCGGGTCAATAATTACTTGAAGGAACGTTACTAAACTTCCTAATAGAGTTCCTATAATCATCCCTGCTAATAAAAGTAAGAAAATCGGATGCTTATCTGCTCTGAATAGGAATCGGTATAGTATTAATGCAAAAAGGATCATTGCGATAATTGCGACACCAAAGTTTAAATAACGATTAACCACAAAAATCGAAGCAGTACCTAACGAGAAGAAAATAAGCGTCTGAACCACTTCATACATTGAATCCACACCCATTACAGATGGGGTTAATAGTCGATTATGAGTAACTGTTTGGAACGTCACGGATGCATAAGCAATCGCAATTCCTGTGATGATCATTGCAGCTGCACGAATTACACGTTTTGGAAATGCGTAGCTAAAGCCACCTTGAATATTGTATAGACAGAATAATAAGATAGAGGCAATCGCAATTACACCTAAAATAATTAACTTCGTACTATTTTTTCGCATATGCTTTCCCCCTAAATAACATCACTAAGAAGATTGCACTACCAATCACCGCGACTGTTGTGTTTACCGGAATTTCAAAAGGATGAACAATTAATCGGCTGATAATATCACAGAAAAGTAAGAAGGCCATTCCCATGAACATCGTATGTGGAATTGTTTTACGTAAATTATCTCCCATATAAAGAGACACGATATTTGGCACGATTAATCCTAAAAACGGAATAACTCCAACAGTAAGTACGACAGTAGTAGAAATAACTGCCACAATGACTAAACCAATATTTAATACAGTTCTATAGCTTAACCCTAAATTTTTCGCGAAATCTTCACCTAAGCCGGCCACTGTAAATTTATTGGCATATATGTAGGCAATAATTATCGCTGGAACAGCAACATAAAGTAACTCATAGCGTCCAGAAACAACTAATGTAAAACTTCCTAGGAAGAAAGATTGCACGTTTTGTAAAATGTCCGCTTCATATGCTAAAAATGTCGTAATAGCTCCTAAAATATTTCCGTACATAATCCCAATTAGAGGCACGAAAATAACATCCTTAAATTTAATTCGCTCAAGTAATTGCATGAAAATGAACGTTCCTACTAATGCAAAGGCAAAGCTAAAGAAAATTTGCTGTGTATACGTTACATTTGTGAAGAACAGCATTGAAATTACAACACCTAATTTAGCTGCATCAAGTGTACCAGCCGTAGTTGGCGACACAAATTTATTACGACTTAACGATTGCATTATTAAGCCCGCAATACTCATCCCTGCTCCCGCTAATAAAATTGCCATTAACCTTGGAATGCGGCTCATTAGGAATATTTGTGTTTTATCTGATTCCCAATCAAGCAAATCACTTGGTTTAATATCAATAGCACCTATAAAAAGCGAAATAAGAGAAAGAATACTAGTTGCTACTATTAATATCCATAATCTCATTTTTAATCCCCATATTTTTATATTCTCAACATTTTATTGATAACGATTATCATTGCCGAGTTCGTCTTTCATTATAAACAACAGACTACATAAAATCAACTTTCTCACTGAGAATGAGAATCAAAATAACACACAAAAACAATTAAAATCGAGTGATTTCGAGCATTTTCTATACATGCATTAAGAAATGAGAATTCGAAAAATTTTCTCATTATTTCACACAAATTATCATACTTATAATTTTAATTTCCACTATTATCAATTGACACTTCCGCAACTTATAATCTCACAAAAAAAAGCTCCCTTTTTTACTTAACACGCCCGATAAATGGGCGATTTAAGCTAAAAGGAAGCTTATTTTCTTAGAAAAGAGTTTTGGGTGTCGTAATTGTTTCTTTCTGTATGGAAGCTTTCTCAATTGCTGCTCGATTTATTGCATAACCAATACCGATACTAGTTGGAACTTGTATTTCACCCTTCGCTACAGTAACTTCAGGATAAATAATATCTTCGTCCCAATACCTACTTGAAGCAGCAGTATCTCCAGGCATCGTAAAGCCAGGTAATGACGTAATGGCCACATTATGTGCGCGTCCAATACCGGCCTCCAGCATACCACCACACCATACCGCGATCTGATTTGCTACGCAAAGATCATGTATTTTTATCGCCTCACTAATGCCGCCAACACGCCCGATTTTAATATTAATAACCTGACAGCTGCCAAGAGTAATCGCGCTCCTTGCATCGTTATAGGAGCAAATACTTTCATCCAAGCAAACAGGCGTATTAATTTGCTTTTGCAATATTGCATGATCTGCGATATCATCCTGCGCTAACGGCTGCTCTATCATCATCAGATTAAACTCATCGAGCTGTTTAAGTACATCAATATCCTCCAAAGTATAAGCGGAATTTGCATCTACCATTAACGGAATCTCGCCAAAACGCTCACGTATTGCACGAACGACCTCTACATCCCAGCCTGGTTTAATTTTAATTTTGATACGCTTATAGCCTTCGTTTAAAAATTTACCAACGACCTGTAGCTGCTTTTCAATTGTCTCTTCAATACCGATACTAATACCTACATCAATTGCCTTTTGCGTTCCACCGATTGCCTCAGCTAACGAGACTTTTTTTAGCTGCGCGTAAATATCCCAAACCGCTCCCTCAATAGAAGCTTTGGCCATTTGATTACGACGAATCGAGCTAAAAATTTGGCTCACCTCATTTGGATGCTCTAGCTCTTTATTTAATAAGAGTGGAACGAGAAAACTACGTAGCATATGTAGTGAGGTCTCAACCGTTTCCTCTGTATACCAAGGCGCTTCAAAGGCCACGCCCTCACCCCAACCTACAACTCCACTCTCATCTACTACTTCTATAATATAAAATTTCTTATTATGAACGGTCCCAAAACTTGTTGTAAAAGGACTTTTCATTTTCTTTTCAAGCGTATAAATATGGACTTCCGTAATTTTCATGCATATGCCCCTCTAAATCGCAATTAATGCCTTTTTAACGAATACATACGTATTAACATCTTCATTTTTTCGCACAAGCTGTACAACTGAATACCCTTGGCTAAATAGTGTTGTAAAAATTTTGCGTGTTTTATAGCGCCAATCTTCAGCTAATTCCGGGCTCATCACTTTTAACTTTTGGAAATGAGTTGGGACGGGTAAAAGGTATGAATCCTTATTGTAAGAAAGATTACTATCAAATTGATTAGCAAAATCTAGAACTGGCAACCCTTCTACTGTTTTTTCCCAGGAAATAATCTCATCTGCTTCATACATTAATTCTTCAATCTGTTCATCCCAACGTAAGTAATCTGAATCGTTTAAATACCATTCAATGAAAATTCGATCTGTCGGTAAATCAATATTGAACGGATCCAACTGCTCACCGTAAAAATTCGGAATATATTGGTTCGCATAGGTGCGAAGTTTCGTGAAATTTAAATAGGCACTTCTTGATTCGAGCGGATCAAATACCCATAGGCATTTTTGATACCCTGCTTCTAGTGCGTATTCTCTTAAATGTGTTTTTAATAGTTCACCTATACCGATTTCACGGAATTTACGTTTTACTCCGAGGATTAACGAATATAAATACGCTTGCCCATTACTAAAACCGGGAAAGGCATAGTTAATTCCAACAAGCTCGCTATCCTTATAGGCACCTAAAATAATGCCCCCATTATTATTAGCCGCAATTAATTGAGTATCTGGTATCGCATTGCGATTCCAAATTTCTTGCTCTAATAATTGCATGTCTTGAAGCTGTTCAATTGTTTGAATTCGTTTTACTACGATTTGCTCTAACATTGCTTCACGTCCTTCTCTTCTTGAGATTAATGGCCTAACTAATAATAAGGTTGAGATAAAAAAGTACATGTTAATCAGGATAAGTAAGAATTACCCATTAAAAACAGTATAACAAACCCTCTTTATTCTATTGCCCTTTTTCTAAAAATTAAACCAAAAGTTGTGAAAATAACTGACATACTTTTTATATTTATATAGAAGAAAGTGCCTTCAATAAAAAAAAGAGGTATTCGAAATGAATCGAATACCTCTTTGAACTACTATTATTTAATTCCGCGCATTGCACGTGAAATGATTGGGCTGATGAATAATAAAATTACACCAAGTAAAATTGAAAATCCACCAAGTACACCAAAGTACATTGTTTCAGAAACTACTTCATACACACGAACTAATTGTGCATTGATAGCAGATGCAGCAGCTGAAGCCAAGAACCAAAGTGCCATTGTTTGACCAGCAAAAGCTCGTGGTGCAAGCTTCGTAGTTGCTGATAATCCAACTGGAGAAAGTAATAATTCACCTAATACTACTAAGAAGAATGAACCTACTACCCATAATGGATTTACTAATGAGCCTGCAGGTGTTAATGCAATTGCAGCGATCATAAGTAAGAATGACGCACCTGAGAAGAATAACGATAACGCGAATTTCTTAGGCGTCGATGGACCACGGTCAGCCATTTTAGTCCACATAATCGCAAAGATTGGAGCCATTGCGATGATGAATAATGGATTTAATGATTGGAACCATGCAGCTGGAATATCAAATCCACCTAAAGTTAAGTTTGTACGTGTATCTACGAATGTTGCAAGGATTGTTGCTGATTGATCAGCAATCGCCCAGAACATTACCGCACAGATGAATAATGGAATATAAGCTAGTAAACGAGATTTCTCGTCTTCATTTGTTTTTGGACTACGGTACATGAATGCGATGAAGCATGTCGGAATTAAGATACCTAAAGTCGTAATTAATAATGAGAAGTTTTCGATTGTTAAATTACCTGTTGAGTAAGCAACAAGGCCTAAAACTACAAGAACAACTGTTGAAATACTAAATATTAACGCTGTACGTTTACCTTCACCCGGTAATAATGGGTTTGTTGGTTGTACACCAGCTAAACCTAGGTTTTTCTTCGATAACACAAAGATTACTAACCCAATGAACATACCTACTGCAGCGATTGCGAAACCGAAGTGGAAGCCATATTTCTCTTGTGTCCAACCTACTAGTAAAGGTGATATGAATGCACCCATGTTGATCCCCATGTAGAAAATAGAGAATCCTGAATCACGACGTGGGTCATTTGCAGAGTACATATCCCCTACAACAGATGATACGTTTGGTTTTAATAAGCCTGTACCAATAATGATGAATACCATTGATACATACAGTGAAGTAACGCCACCTGGAAGTGACAGTGCAATATGACCACCCATGATCATTATACCACCGTATAATACAGCCTTCTGTGTTCCTAAAATGCGGTCAGCAAGCCAACCACCGATAATACCTGTCATATAAATTAAAGCACCATAAAGCGACATAATAATGTTCGCCTGTGTTCTGTCTAGTCCTAAACCACCATCTTTTACAGCATAGTACATGTAGAAGATAAGAATTGCGCGCATCCCGTAGTAAGAGAATCTTTCCCAGAATTCAGTGAAGAATAAAGTGAATAATCCTTTAGGATGTCCAATAAACCCTTTTTGCGGTACGGATTTGACGATTTCTTCTTTGCTAAGCATGAAAATACCCTCTTCCGTTTATATTATTATTTCATTTGTCAAATAATTCTAAATATAGACAGCTGTCCTCTCTAGAAAAATTAACACTTCATTACATTAAAGGATTTCTGATTATTATGCAAGTATTATTTTTTTATTTTAATATTGTATATTTTCAGAAAAAACAGATATTATTACTATTTTTTAGATAATTCTATAATATCGAATAATGAAAAGCCGTTTCGATATTGCAAAATTCATATTATTCCCATATTCTCCGAGCATATCTCTTTTGTTCTCCAATAAAACTTTACGATGGTAAAATTTTATCGATGGAATCATATATTTGGAAAACCATTTTAATCGTAAATTCAGCATTAGTGTTCCCTTGTGATGAATTTGCTAACCTAAACCCTGAAGATGGAATGCAAATTGCGACGCAAAAAAATGAACCCGAAGAAGGTATTGTTAAGATTGAGGAATCAATCAAGCAGTATTTATAAAATAAAAAAGCTATTCACCTGAGGAGGTGAATAGCTTTTTTTGGCTTTATTTAGTTACCACATAATTTTCATACTTATTATAATCCGCAAGCTTTACTTCTATATTTAGAAGCGTGCCACCTTCTTCATACTCCGTAGAGAAAATTGTGGCGTTTTCATTTAAATAAGAAACAACCGCACCTTGCTCATATGGAATCAGCATTTCACATGTCACATAATCCGAGAAAATTTGATGGCGAATTAGTTCAATTAACTCGTCTAAGCCTTTCCCTTCCTTCGCTGCAATCCAAATATTATCCCCACTCACTAATGGGTACATTACTTCTGCTAAATCCGATTTATTGTAAACGTAAAGTGTCGGGATATCAACAACGCCGACTGCTTTTAATGTCTCGTTGGTCACGTCCATCATAAAGCGATACTCTTCATTTGAAACGTCTACAACATGTAAAAGTAGATCTGCCTCGCGCGCTTCTTCTAATGTAGAACGGAATGCCTTTACAAGATGATGCGGTAGCTTACTGACAAACCCAACTGTATCTGTAAGTAAGAATGATTTATTATCTGGCAGCTCAATATTACGTACACTCGTTTCAAGCGTTGCAAATAGCATATCTTTTTCAAATACTTGCTTATTATCGTCTTGCCCAATCTTCATTAATAACTGGTTCATGATTGTAGATTTACCAGCATTTGTGTAGCCCACAATAGAAACAACTGGAACTTCATTTTTACGACGTTGCTTACGCTGTGTTTCACGTTGCTCTTTTACTTCGATTAAATCATGCTTAATTTTTGAGATTTGATCCTCAATTTTACGACGGTCTAGCTCGAGCTTTGTCTCACCAGCACCACGGTTTTTAAAGCCTCCGCCCGTACCTCCACCCTGTCTTGAAAGAGAAGCATGTAAGCCCACTAAACGCGGCAACATATATTGAAGTTTTGCCAATTCTACCTGTAATTGTGCCTCTCGCGTTTTTGCACGGCGGCTAAAAATATCAAGAATTAACATAGTGCGGTCGATTACCTTACACTCAAGGTCACGCTCTAGGTTACGGATTTGTGAGGGAGATAATTCATCATTAAAGATCACTAAGTTTGCATCCGCTTCATCATAAAATGCTTTAATTTCTTGAATCTTCCCCGTACCTACATAATGCGAACCTGTTACGCGCTCTAAATTTTGCGTGACGGTGCCTACTACCTCAACATTTAATGCGTCTGCTAAGTTAGCAAGTTCTTCCATTGTATACGTGAAGTGCTCGTTTTTTTTTAAGTTAACGCCGACTAAAATACAGCGCTCATGTAATACATCTACATCTTTTAAATTCGTCAAATTGCTCTCGCTCCTTTAAATACTAGCTATGTGCATCTATCGTAACATATATTCCCGTAATATTAGAAATATAGCCATTTTTTACAGAAGCATAAGATACTCTTCGCAAGTATTTTAAATACCTATTTTGCATTGCTTCATTCACAGGTTTTCCCCAAACTATGTTAAACTTATGCCAATTATATTTAGAAGGACGGTACTTATGGAATTTATAGAAATGAAAGCACAATTTTTAGCGTTAATGCATAGTAAAACGTTATTACAAGCAACAATTAGCCAGCCCCGCCTTAAATCAAATGAGCTTAAACGTGTTAAATGTAAGCCAATCGAATTAAAGGGGCAGTACTTAATTCAGCTTGAATACCAATACGAGCGCATTTTAAAGCATGAGAATATAGTATTGGAAGATTTCGATGCAAAACTTGATACTTTATTAGAGCAATTCCGTCAAATTCATGCAGAGTTTTCTGAGCAAACGGTTCAAGTTCAACTTTCAAAGAAAAATAAAGTGCTTTGGAAATCAGATCAACAAGCAACAGCAAAACAGGTAGATTTATCTCATAACCGCAAAAAACAATACTTATTAGATACAGATAAACCCTATCCTTTTTTAATTCGACTAGGCGTTCAAACAGAGGATGGAAAAGTAAAGAAGCAAAAGTTCGATAAGTTTAAGCAAATTAATCGCTTCCTAGAATTTATTGATGATTCACTAAAACATTTGCCGACAGATCGTCAAATTCGTATTTTAGATTTCGGGTCAGGAAAATCCTACTTAACTTTTGCCCTGTATCACTATTTAAAAGTTGAGAAAGGTCTGGATATACGTGTTACTGGACTTGACTTAAAGAAGGAAGTAATCGAGGAATGTAACCGAATTGCCAAAGATCTAGCCTATAATGATTTAGAGTTTTTAGTGGGTGATATTAATGATTACAACGATGAGCAATCTATTGACATGGTTGTTACACTGCACGCTTGTGACGTTGCAACTGATATGGCGTTAGCACGCGCAGTTCGCTGGGGTGCAAAAGTTATTTTAAGCGTCCCTTGCTGCCAGCATGAACTGAATCGCCAATTGAACACACCTGCACTTGATGTTATGCTGCAACACGGCCTAATTCGCGAACGTTTTGCTTCACTTGCGACGGACTCAATCCGCGCTCAAATTTTAGACCTTGTCGGCTATGAAGCTCAGTTACTAGAATTCATCGACATGGAGAACACACCGAAAAACATTTTAATTCGCGCTTATTATACAGGCAAACCTGCAAGCGCAGAAAAACGCGCACAGTATGATCAATTTGTGCAATTTTTAAATGCTAAACCGTTTCTACAAAACGAACTATTATAGGACCTATTTTATATAAAAGGAGCAACTTCGTGGTACTAGCGAAGTTGCTCTTTTCTACATATTTCGACAAATTTCTTGCTACCCACTCTATTTTTTAACAATTATTTACAAGTATTATTTACACATTACAATATGAAATGATTGTAACAAACGCCCTAGGAAAATATTGTAATTCTATTAAAAATACATCAATTATACTCTTTTAATCATAATAACGTTATATTTAATCTAAGGAATCTCACATCACTTTGTAAATAGATTGTAAATGAATTCGACTCTATTATTACAGGAATGTAAATTTTACTATTATGAACGCAAAAATAAGTTAAATTCATTTTTTTCTGCTATGATTGGTACTGTTGATATTTCAAATACTTTTACTTAATATAGAGGAGGCAATCCCATGTTTAACTCAAGAAAAAAAGATCCTTTCTTTTCAGCGCTTCATAAAATTGCTGAAAATATGCGTGAAGCGGTACACTATGCAAATGACTTCCGTATCCTAAGCGTTACAGATTTAAAAGAAGTAAGTATTAAAATGAAAAATTATGAAACTGCTGGTGACAAATTAATCCACGAGCTAATTGTAATGCTTAACAAATCATTTATGACACCAATCGAACGCGAGGATATTTTAGCCTTAGCAATTAAAATGGATGATATTTTAGATGGAACTGAAGGTTGTATTGCTCACTTTGAAATGTTCTCTCTTATTGAAATTGATGAATCTATGCGCGATTTCTTAAGTTACATTGTGAAGTCAGCTGACGAAATTGTAAAAGCAATGGATTTACTAATTAAAAAGGATTTAGTTGGAATGCGCCAACATGCAATCTTAATTAAAGATTACGAACGCGAATGTGATGAAGTATTACGTTCTTCAATCAAACAATTATTCTTAAATGAAAAAGATCCAATTCGTTTAATCAAATTTAAAGATATTTATGAGCAATTAGAAGAAATTGCTGACTATTGTCAAAACGTAGCGAACACAATCGAAACTATTATTATGCGTAACGCGTAGTAGCGAGGTACTAAAGATGGAAACGATATTATTAATTACTATAGCCGTTGTAATCTTTGCGCTTGCATTTGACTTTATTAATGGATTCCATGATACAGCAAATGCAATCGCAACAAGTGTTTCGACACGTGCACTTCCACCACGTGTTGCTGTATTAATGGCAGCAATTATGAACTTCATCGGAGCATTAACATTCGTTGGTGTTGCAAAGGCAATTGCTCAGGACATTGTAGATCCGTTCTCTTTAAATGCTTTTGATGGTGATGTAACAGGGTCAATCGTTATTTTAGCTGCGTTACTTTCAGCTATAACTTGGAATTTGGTGACTTGGTACTATGGTATTCCTTCAAGTTCATCTCATACGTTAATCGGTTCAATTGCAGGTGCTGCTATTGCTGCTGGTGGCTTTGCGATTTTAAACTATGAAGGATTCTCAGCCATTCTAATTGCTTTATTGGCTTCTCCATTCATTGCATTAGCAATTGGATTTATGGTCATGTCGCTTTTTAAAGTATTATTTAGAAACATGCCTTTATACAAAACGAATAAAGGCTTCCGTACACTGCAAATTTTTACTGCGGCAGTTCAATCTTTTACACACGGTACGAACGATGCACAAAAAGCGATGGGTATTATTACAATGGCCTTAATCGCTGCTGGTTTGCAAACTTCTGACGATGTACAAGGCTGGGTTCGATTTGCCTGTGCACTTGCAATGGGTCTAGGAACTTCTATTGGTGGTTATAAAATCATCAAAACAGTTGGTGGTAAAATCATGAAAATCCGCCCAATTAGTGGAGCAGCAGCTGACCTTTCTTCTGCAACCGTAATTTTTGGGGCTACACTGATCCATCTACCAGTTTCAACTACACATGTAATTTCATCTGCAATTATGGGTGTAGGTTCAGCACAACGTGTAAAAGGTGTTCGATGGGGCACTGCACGTAAGATGGTATTAACTTGGATTATTACAATTCCAATTTCAGCTGTGATGGCAGCTATCTTCTATACAATTTTAAGTTTATTCTTCTAAAACAATTTGTGCCGAGTAGCTTTATAAAAGCTACTCGGCACTTTTTCTATACTTATTTTAAATTATCTTCATACCATTGCTTCGCTGCTTGAACTTCAGGCATTGTTAATTGATGACCGAAGTTAAACCAATCCACATGTACACTCGCTCCAGCTGCAGTTAGCATCACCTGAAGTCCTTCTGATTCTTGAGGTGGACACATCCTATCATTCGTCCCTGCGCCAATCCATACATCCACCCCTACTAATGAAGGTAGCGTTGCTTCACGATCTGGAATCATTGGATGATGTAATAATACCGCGCGTAAGGCATCTTTTTTATAATACATCATCGCAGCCGCAATGTTTGCACCGTTTGAGTAACCAATTGCAACCACATCCGCACGATCAAATTCATAGTTCGTTGCTGCTTCTTCTAAGAAATCATAAAGTTCATCTGTACGGAAACGTAAGTCCTCCATATCAAATATTCCGTCCGCAATACGGCGGAAAAAGCGTGACATCCCCTGTTCAAGAACATTACCGCGAACACTTAAAACATTCGCTTCTGCATCGATTTCAGTTGCTAGACCTAGTAAATCCTGTTCTGTTCCACCTGTGCCGTGAAGCATTAATAACGTACGATTTGAAGTACCTTTTTTATATACATGTTGCATAAAAATAGCCCCCTAAATTTTATCTTGAATTCAAGATAATTATAGGGGGCTGCAATTTGAAAGTCAATTAATGGATGTTATTTCTTCTGACGAAATCCTTCTTCACGTAAATAATCCAATGCTGATTCACGTGTACCGAATGAATCCTCTAAATTCCCTTGGAAATAAATATCCCATGAACGTTTATTATGGATTAACTCAAGCTCTGTGCCATGCGGTGCTTTCCAAATTTCAATCGTCGGTCCAGCATCAATTACTTCTTCAGATAAATACTGGATTGAATCCTCCAGAATTTCACGGAAAGCTGCCTCACTATAGTCACGGATATTAACTAAGCCTTTGTCACTTGCTTCTTTTTCATATTTCAAAAGATCACCAACAAAGACAAAACCATTACCGTTCGGATGTAGTTTCTCTACAACGATTGATTTTTCATATAGCGTCTCTTCAAAGTGATAGTTTACTCGCTTTAATGAGATTTCCTTTTTTATTAGTTGAGGGAATTCCTCGATGATTTGTTGTTTTTGTTCAAATGTTAGCATTTTCTGCTCCTTTACATCACACTTTTTTCTTTCACTAGTATAACATTGATAGCTTGAATCAAAAAGGGAAGCTACTCACACCCTGCTGAGTTGCTTCCCTACCTTTAAATATTTTTCGTGGCTGTTTCTTTAATATTCTTCCATTCATGATAAATATTCTTCACAATTACTTTTAATACTGCATACGTTGGAATCGCAATTATAATGCCGATAAACCCTGCAATATTACCTGCTGCAAGCACTAATGATATAACCGTTAATGGGTGAATATCTAATGATTTCCCCATAATATTTGGTGTAATTAAGTTACTTTCAATTTGCTGCGCCACTAACGTAATCAGCAAAACCCAAATAATGTCCGATGGATCTGAAACGATCGCGACAATTAATGCTGGCGCTAAAGAAATCCACGGTCCAATAAACGGAATCATATTCATAAAGAATGCAAAAATCGCTAATAGCAGTGCATATTCTAGACCAATAATTAAATAACCAATAAATATCATTAATGCTAAAAGGAAACTAATTAGTACCTGTCCTTGTACATAGTTACGCAAAGCGTGGTCGATATCTTCTAATGTTTCCTTCATCCAAGTACGACGCTCACCCGAAAATAGCCCGTAAATATTCGGTGCAAATCTCTCGTGATCTTTCAGCATGAAGATGAAGAAGAAGGGTACTAAAATTATTGTAAACGTGGCCGTAACTGCCCCACTCACGAATGAGTAAATCCACTTGCTCGCTGTAACTGTAATTTCTTGAATTGAGTTCGCAATTGAATCGATAAACTCCTCCACTTGTGGTGGTAAACTATCTTTATTATCAATGACATAATCCGTTGTCTCTTGAATTTTCAACGCAATCGTCGGTGAATTTTCCACAAGATTATTTATTTGCTTCGAAATTGGATCGCCAATTAATAATAAGAATCCGACGACTAACCCAATCAAAACAATAATAATCGTTATTAGGCTCCCCCATCTAGGCATACCCCTTTTCTCTAACAGCCTTTGCAATGGCACTGAAATATAGAAAAGAACGCCTCCTAATAATAGTGGGATTAATATCGTTTTAAATATAATTACTAGTGGATTAAATATCCACTGTATCTCGATAAAATATTTCAGTATTAATAGACTTAATAATATGGCTATTCCCGATTGAAACCATAATTTTTTTGTCATATTCTCAACTCCCTTTCTCGTATTCTCTTTATAAACCACATATTTAATATGTATAGTCTTCCCATTTACCTAAAATGTAATCTATGTTATTGGAAACTAATTCAATTATAGCAATAAAATTTAATTGTATACTATTAAAAAGAACGGATTCCACTTCGTGAAATCCATTCCGTCTAATTATAGTGCTTGATCGTCTACAGAATTTAAAAATTCTTCAATTGTACCAATTACTGACTCTACGCAGCCTTGTTCAAACGGAGAAATTAAGCCCGCTTCACGCACAAGGTTTGTGAAAGATTGTGAGCCACCTAGATTACATAAGTGTACATAGTCTTTCCACGCGTCTTCGAAGTTTTCACGAGAACGTTTCCAGAATTGGAATGCACAAATTTGCGCCAATGTGTAATCGATATAATAGAATGGGCTTTCATAAATATGGCCCTGACGTTGCCAAAATGCGCCAGCCTCTAAGTAGCTATTGCCATCGTAATCACGATGCGGTAAATACTTCTCCTCAATTGTTTTCCATGCCGCTTTACGCTCTGCTGGTGTCATCTCTGGATTTTCATAAACCACATGTTGGAATTCATCTACAGATACGCCGTATGGTAAGAATATTAAACCACTGCTTAAGTGAGAGAATTTATATTTCTCCGATTGCTCTTTAAAGAATAACTCCATCCAAGGCCAAGTGAAGAATTCCATACTCATTGAGTGGATTTCACAAGATTCATATGTTGGCCATAAGTATTCTGGAATTCCGATATTACGGCTTGAGTATACTTGGAACGCGTGACCTGCTTCATGTGTTAATACATCGATATCCCCTGATGTACCATTGAAGTTTGAGAAGATGAATGGCGCATTGTGATCCTCGATAAATGTGCAATAACCACCTGATTCTTTCCCTTTTTTCGCCACTAAGTCCATTAAATCGTTATCAATCATGAAGTTGAAGAATTCACCTGTTTCTGGAGAAAGCTCTTCATACATTTTCTTCCCATTTTCAATAATCCATTCTGGTGTACCTTGAGGTGTTGCGTTACCTGTTAAATATTCTAAGCCTTCATCATAAAACTTGAAGTCGCCTTCAACACCAATACGCTTTGCTTGGCGATCGTATAATCTTGCCACTACCGGTACAATAAAGTCACGCACTTGATCACGGAATTTCGAAACCATTTCCGCATTATAATCTACACGATTCATATTTACATAGCCTAGCTCCACGTAGTTTTTAAAGCCCAACGTTGTTGCAATTTCATGACGTATCTTCACTAAACGATCATAAATATCATCGAATTTCTCTTCATTACTCGCGAAGAAATTAGCTGTTGTATTACGTGCTTTTTTACGCGTTTCACGGTCAGTTGACTCTCCGTAAGGACCCATTTGAGCAAGCGTTAACGTTTTACCGTCAAATTCGATTTGAGCACTTGCTACTAGTTTACTGTATTCAGAAACTAGCTTGTTTTCTTTTTGCATTAACTCAATTACATCTGGCGAGAAACCTTTAATTTGATTTTCCGCTAAAGCAAATAGCTGCCTACCCCATTTCGCTTCCAGTTCAGCACGGAACTTTGATGCTACTAGCTCTTTATAGTACTCAAATACGATTTCCTCAGCAATTGGACCCACTTCATCAAAGTAATCACGCTCTGCTTGATAAAACGTATCATTCGTATCAATTGATGCGCGAATATACACTAAGTTTGCCATCGTTGAGTACGTATTGCGCTCTACATTGATTTTTTCAATGACTTCACTTTGCGCCTCTACTGTTTCTGCAGCCTTAAATTGTTGAACGAGTGCACTTACTCGCTCTTT
>JAZLIT010000040.1:0-4023 GCA_045617525.1 Solibacillus sp.
AGAATGAAGCCCTACAACAATACATTGCAACAAAAAAACGGGGATTCTTCGGAAAGCTTTTCCGTTCATCGCAAATGGAAATCGAGAAGAAACAATATATCGCTTCCTATATCGACGAACATTTTACTGAACAGCTAACACGAGAATTGCACCAGTACCACGGGCATTTGGTGAAATGAGATTTCATATTTTGCACCTTACGAAGGGGATATTTCTACTTTCGTGAGGTGCTATTTCCTTTGTAAAGCAATTCCTCTTACTTAAAGGGCCGTGCAGTGAAGGACGTTTCTGAGTTAAAAGACTACAAGGGAGGGTGTTTTATAAATGGTTATTGTAAATGTCGAAGACGCTATTAGAAAGATAATAAATGAATCATTATTGAAAGAAGCAAAAAAGAAGAACATGTTAGTCGATTGCTATCTCTTAGGAAATGTAAAACTTAAACAAAAAAAGAAAGCAGCACATTTTATGTGCTGCTTTCTTTTACTTATTTGGTGTGGCTCTCGCCAAAAAAATTCTAGGTTCGGGTATTATCCATTTCATTAATTCGAGTATAATTTATAACTTATAAAAAAGCAATAAATTGATTGTAAGCCCGAACTAATTGTTTTATAAAAACACTCTGAGACATTGTGAACTATGGGTTTCCAGGAGATTGTATACTGCAATTGGCCTGAGCATTTTTCGTAAATCTTAGTTACAACGCTAAGTAAAGAAATGTTCCCAAACTCAGCTGCAGCTTGATTTCAAGTAACCCTTTGAGGACATAGACTTTGTATTGCTGGCTTCTGCCAAACGAGGCTATCATGCCCGCTGCTCGATATAAAGCCTGGCTTCGATTAATCATAGCTAAATTTCTGCCATCCCTTTAGTTACCAACGAATTTGGGTTACTGGCTCTCCAATCCGCATCGAGTAGCTTAATGTTCCTCCAACTGTACCTTTGAAAACTTTTCGGACGTCCTTGATATTCCTACAACGATCCATGATAATAAAAAAAATTGTTTATTAGCTGAAAATCGTTATCTCAAAAAGGAAATCAAATCTTTTAAAAGTATGTATTTAGTATTTCAGATAAAGTTTTATTTCATTTCTCATACTATCTAATAATTCCATTTCCTCTAGTACCTCTAATATCGCAATTCCTTTTTGAATATAATCTGTTTCTTCTTGTTTTTTTAAATTTTGAAGGCAAATCCCCATACGGATATATAAAATCCCCATCTGTATACTGAACTTATAATTTTTAACTAAAGGTAATGTTATATTCAACTGCTGGAGTGCCTTTTCTTCTAAATTCTCTTTTATCAACATCAAGCTATAATTCATACGTAAATTGACTTCCATTCGATTAATAGATTGAAAATCGCCGTACTTTTTTAAAGCAGTCTCAATGTATTCAAATGTTAAATGTGCGGTTTCAATCGGAAATAAAAAGAAAATACTATTAATAATGTATAAATCTTTAATGTATAGATATTCTTTTTTTGAAAATACATTTAACAAATACTTAGCTTGTTCTTTATTGAAGTAAATATTTCCCTTCTTGATTGAATCAATCAAATATAGGCTTATTTCGCGAATGAACATAATAAGGTTATCAGTATTATGGACTAAATAGTTATCGCATTTTGTAACAATATTTTCTAATAGGACTTGATCTTTAACCGGGGTACGGAAAAAAGCACGATATATTTTTTCCTTTTTTGAATATTTATAGCCATTGTCGATAAATATCAATTCTTCAAGTTCCATATCTAAATTTTCTAATATCCCTATCATTGCTGAAGCACTAATCTCTATAGCCCCATTTTCAAATTTCGAGTAATTTGCTTGTGATAAGTGACCATAGGTAACAGCTCCTTGAGATAAGCCTTTCGTTAATCGAACTTGTTTAATAGTACCTGAAAGCATATTATCCCCCTATTATTCAAATATGAATAATTTTACCATAAAACTAGTAAAAATGATACAGTTTTTAAAAGGAGCATTCCTGTTAGAAGAATTTCCGGGGACTTGAAATAAAAAAATCCCACTTGTATGATGCTTGAATGTCAACGGGAAATTGACTCGCACATCTACAGAGAGGATTCCATTCAATAGCCATTGATATATCAACATTTATAGAGGGAGGGATTTTACTTTGATTATTTTATTTGAATTAATTCAAACTTTAGATGTTTGGTTGATAGGAATTGGTGAATTATAATAACAATTCATTATTTTATCGTAACAAAAAATCTAAACAGGCTACTTAAATTTAAGTAGCCTGTTTTCCTTGTATTTTTTCTTCATAAAATCCCCTAATACAAGATTACCACTTTTTCCTAGTAAACGAATCCCTACCAGGAATCGGGGACGTAACAATTGCCGATTTACTTTCATAAGTCGATTCTTTCGCCGCATAAAATGAGCATCCAAGTATATTAATTAAACTAGCGGGACTTACATTGTGCGAAAACTCTTCTGGTAAGCAGGAAGACGTAAATACGAGCACTTCTATTTCGAGTGATGATGCCCCTAATTCGACATAATTAAGTAATTACATGAATACTACACACACGTACACGATTGTCATCCTATGTGGTAAGTTACTCAAAATTTTACACGCTTTATATAAAAAGAAAGAAATGTTTAACGAACAACAAATGATGAAGGACTTCGGCAGTCTTCAAACGGCTGCTTAAATGGCACAGCTGGCATTCATTATTTATCCCATTCTACAGTGATTAATTTATAACGATTCTCCAGAGGAGGATCGCCAGCCTCTGCCTTACGAATAGATCGAACGAAGGATGTATGCGCAAACAGACGCCTAGAGACATATCAACATATATAGAGGGAGGCAATAAAGTATTTGCAATACTATTTAGCATACTTCGTCATTTGATACAAGTAACTATATAGTTAATGAAAAGTTGCAGTGGAAAGTTGTTGTATTCTATAAGAAATACAAATCTTTCTATTAAAAATTTACCCCAAAATACTCTGAGAAGGAATTAACCTTGTATTTATAGAAATAAATTATTATAACAACAGTCTATGGAGGCGACAGTAATGAATCATTTAAATATTAAAATTTACTCTACTTTTATTTCTACAATTATCATCTCCCTAATTTTAGCATTCAATTATGTTTATCCTAACTTTCAAAACTTAAGTAATAGTATGTTTGGCTATAGCATTTACGTTTTCCTATTATTTACTCTAGGGGCTCTTATATCATTCATTCTTGATTATAAATTAAGAAATAATTTTTTCAAGTTCACAAGTTATATTGTAAGTGGTTCATTCATTCTACTAATGTTTTATCTTATAGACGCACAAGAAATTATCTTTAGAGATTTATATTCTAAGATTTTACTTGGGGCGGTATGTGCAACACTATTTTTTATTATACAAGAAACATTTAATTATATTCAAAACAAATACAAATAGTATCGCTTCTTTTATGGCGGTGTTTGTCAATATAGTTGTCGCATCAAGCTACTTTACTTCTTTACTAAATTCAAATTCATTTCAACCAAATCCCCGAGTCAATCGAAGCTATCGCGCTGCGCTTGATGGCCTGTTGATCTACAATGGCAGAAATAGCTTTTTCCATTGTAGATCAACAGGAAATAGGGATTTTTTTTCCTGAACGATTTCTTTCATTGGATTAAGTGCCACTTGCTCCTGCGCTGACCAATTACGGATTCTACGTGTCCAGCGCTCTGGATGCTTCTGTTTTGCTTCCTCGTACACTTCTTTTCGCTTTTCTAAAATCTCGATTTTAAAGTGTGTAAGAACCTGCATCTTCAACGCTTCAATTTGCTTAGACCGATCTCGCAAATGATTGCGATCTTGAATCAATTTCCCTTTTTCAGGGCTAATGACATGTTCCGCTAAAGTTGCACCATCAATAGGGTGACAAATGATTAAATATTGCTCATCCCTTACTTCGATTCTAATTTCATTATTGGGTAACGTATTGTAAGTACCGATTGGTACTGAATAACGATTTGATGCATATCGAACGGTGTTG
>JAZLIT010000041.1:0-3822 GCA_045617525.1 Solibacillus sp.
TATATTTTCGTGCGTAATACGATTTTAAATGAGCTGCGCACAATGAATCGCGCTGAATCACGTGACGTTTTAATGGATAATGATGATACAATTCACAGCTATGCCGCGAAAACACCTCGCCCACAATTAACAGACCTCGTAACGGAGCTTTTAGCACCGCTGAAGCAAGAAGACCGCCAATTACTACTTGCCCTTTATGTACAACGTCTTAAATATGAAGAAGTCGCTCAGGCATTAGGAATTACGACGCACTCCTTGAAAAAGCGCCGTGATCGCCTCGTTCAAAAGCTTCGCCTGCAAAAAGATACGTTGTTCAATGATTAACCCCCTATGTATACAATTCAGCCACTGTACCGTCCTAGTAAGTAAAGAATCCCTACTTTAAATATGTACTCTTTTGGGTGCTAAAATTTCGCATAATCTCCCAGCTATTCTACGTTTTCTATTAATCTGTTTTCAACTCACACCCTAACTCTAAATTCAATCCAATATCAACTATCGTAAACCTTCCCTTCCTTTTAAGCTGAAAGGTGTATTTTGTGGCATCGATTTTGGATGTTGATGAAAAAGCCTTGATAAAAACATTTTTTCACTCGATAATGAGGTGAGAGATGTAATTTTCAGTAATAATACAACAGGTTGTAGGAGGAAATGATGAAAAAGGGATTATTCATAGGATTATTTGTGCTAGTACTTATTCTAGGTGCAATTGCCTATATATTTGTAGGTTTTGAGGATGAAGTTGAAGCAGATCCAACAACGTTTGATGTAATTGTAGTTGGCGGAGAGCCAGAAGGTGTGGCAGCAGCAATTTCAGCGGCTCGAAACGGGGCGAAAACGGTATTAATTGAAAAGCGTGATGAGCTAGGTGGTTTGTTTACCTACGGGATGTTGAACTTTTTAGATATTCCACAGGGCGAAAATGAGGAATCTGTAAGTAAGGGGATTTTCGAGGAATGGCATGCGCTTGTAGGGAATACGAGTGTGTTCGATGTGGAGCAGGCAAAGGCGATGTTCCGTCAAATGGTTGAGGCCGAGGAAAATCTGACGCTATTAACAGAAACAGATGTACAAGCTGTCGTGAAGGATGGCGATAAAGTAACCGGCGTAACGATTAAAAATGCGGATGGCGAAAAAACACTTACTGCGCAATCGTTTATCGATGCGACGCAGGATGCTGATTTTGCTGTAATGGCGGGTGCACCCTACTTCATTGGTGGTGAGGATATCGGCATTGCGGATAAAAAAATGGCGGTTACGTTAATGATTCATTTAAATGATGTTGATTGGGATGGGGTTCGTGTTGCGGTAGAGACGGAGAAGTTCGGTCCGGCGGCAATGAGCGATTCAGCGGCATGGGGGTTTGTGGAGCTGACACATGTTTATAAGGCGCAGGAGGAAAATACACGTCTTCGCGGCTTGAATCTTGCAAAAATCGGCAATGATTACTATATTAATGCGCTACAAGTGTTTGGTGTGGACGGGCTAGATGAGGCTTCGAAGCAAGAGGGAATTGAGCGCGGTAAACGAGAAATCGATAATATCGTGAAGTATTTAAATGCAGAATTCCCAGGCTTTGAAAATGCGAAAATTGCGAGCTACCCAAGCGAGCTATATGTGCGTGAAACGCGTCATATTAACGCAGAATATCAGCTTCCAATGGCGGATGTCTGGGCAAATCGCGATCACTGGGACAACATTGGCTACGGGGCATATCCTGTAGATATTCAAGCGCAAACGCCGCAGGATTATGGCTATGTTGTTTCGGCACCGAAGCAATATGCGATCCCATTCCGTTCATTAGTGCCACAGGAAATTGATGGGCTACTAGTAGTCGGGCGTTCTGCAGGGTTTTCTTCAATTGCTGCAGGTAGTGCGCGCATCGTTCCAACAGGGATGGTAAGCGGTGAGGCAGCAGGTGTTGCGGCAGCGCAGCTTATTGGCACAGATCGTTCATTCCGGGAGCTAAGCGGAGACGCGTCGGCAATTGAAACGCTGCGTCAAACATTGGCGGCTCAAGGGGCATTTGTGGAGCATATTGAAACGACGTATCCTTACATGGGTGAGTGGTATGATGAGCCGATTCAAGCATTGATTAACTACGGCCTGATTTTTGGACGTTATGATAACGATATGCTTGTCGATAATGAGACAACGCTACATGCCTTCACAACGTTAATGTATGACGCAATTTACCGCGCAAATTGCACGTATTTTGATGCAAATGAAGCAGCGATGAACGAAGTGCGTGACGCGGTATTAGCAGCAGAAGATGTCGGGTTAACGAAGGACAACGCGAAATCTACGCTAACAGCAATGCTGGCACTTTCTTCTGAGGAAGCATTATTGCAGGACGAGCGTTTGAACTTGGCGCTAGGTCGTGTAGCAGATGGTGCGTTATTGCAGCTGAAGGATGTTTATGCGATTGGAGAGGCAGTTATGTATTTTGAACGCAATTAAAAGTAAGATGAAACGCGACAGGGCTAGCTCTGTCGCGTTTTTTATTTAGATGTGAGGGCGATTTTAAGTTCCAATGAGAAAATATGTGCGCTTTTTAGAAGGATAATGCGAAGGCGAGTGTTTTGTCATAATTTAGGCTTACTGAATTGGCTTTATAGGTTTAATTTAGGGAGGGGAAATGGTAGAATGGAAACTAGTTTGTGTATATAAGGGGGATAAGTAAATGAATAAAAAGATTCTAGCAATCGTAGTTGTTTTAATAATTGCAATTATCGCAGCTATCTATTTTGTGGTGGGCTCGGAGGAGAGCAAGAATACAACTGAAGGTCCATACGAAATGCCAGAAGCGGTGCAAAATTTCGATGAGGAATATGATGTAATCGTTGTTGGCGGAGAGCCAGAAGGTGTTGCAGCAGCAGTAATGGCAGCACGCAGCGGTTCGAAAACGTTATTAATTGAAAGTCGTGAGGAGCTAGGCGGTCTATTTACATACGGAATGCTAAATTTCTTAGATATTCCACAGGGTGAAAATGGTAAGCCAGTGAGCCATGGTATTTATAAAGAATGGCATAAGTTAATCAAGCGCGATAATGCATTCGGCATCGAGGAAGCGAAAGTTGCGTTCAAGCAGCTTGTCGATGCAGAGGAAAACTTAACGTTATCAGCAAGCACAACTGTAGAAGAAGCAATTATGGACGGTAACACAGTAATTGGCGCAAAAATTAAAAATGCCAATGGAACGTTCACATTGAAAGCGAAGGCATTTATTGATGCGACGCAGGATGCAGATTTTGCTGTAATGGCAGATGCTCCATATTTCACAGGCGGTAAGGATATCGGCATTGAAGATAAAAAAATGGCAGTTACGTTAATGATTCATTTGAAAAATGTTGATTGGAAAAAAGTGAAGGAAACTGCTAAATCTGAAAAATTCGGTTATGCAGAAGTTACTGATTCAGTAGCGTGGGGCTTCTCAGATCTTCATTATTCATACGAGCCAACTGAGGAAAATACACGTTTACGTGGCTTAAACCTAGTAAAAATTGATGATGAATATTTCATTAACGCACTTCAAATTTTTGGAATCGACGGCTTAAGTGAGGCTTCTAAAGCAGAGGCGATTGCAAAAGGAGAACGTGAAACAGTACATGTTTTAGAGTATTTACAAAAAGAATTCCCAGGCTTTGAAAACGCAGAAATTGCAAGTTTCCCTACAGAGTTATACGTACGCGAAACACGTCACGTATTAGCAGAATACCAGCTGCCAATGTCGGATGTTTGGATGAATGCAGATCACTGGGATAGCATTGGTTACGGTGCTTATCCAGTAGACGTACAAGCGCAAACACCGGGGGATTATGG
>JAZLIT010000042.1:0-7262 GCA_045617525.1 Solibacillus sp.
TTTGACTCGTCCATACAAACGATATAATCAAACTCCTTCATATCCTTTAACTTTAGTTGGCGCGCCGTCATACCTGCTGTTGAAATACCATACTGCGCTAACTTAGCCTTTGTGCCTTTATGGGGTGGCTCACCAAGATGATAATCCGCTGTCCCTGCTGAATCGACTTTGATTTCTGCCGATAACCCACGCTTCGCGACTAAATCGCGCATGACAGCCTCAGCCATTGGCGAACGACAAATATTACCTAAACACACAAATAAAACGCGAATCATCAGAATGCCCCCTTTATAAAAAAGGCACAATTCTACTAGAGAAAAGTGCCCAACTTCTTATGCTTTTGCTTTTAATTCTGCTGTTAAACGTGTAAGTTCAGCTTCTAAATACTTCACCGATTCCTCACGCGCCTCTTTACCCGCCTCAACCGTAAATGGCTTGCCGTAAATTAAATACGCCTTTTGACGCTTAAATACACCCTTCATACCACTCGGCCCTATATAAGCAGCCGGTACAATTTGAGCATTTGAAAGCTGTGCAATTGTTACTGCACCTGCTTTTAAATTTGTGCTTTCATCTGTGCGTGTACCGCTTGGGAAAATCCCTACAATTTTGCCTTCTTTAATTAATTTACGGGGGATTTTGATCACACTTGGGCCAGGGTTCTTACGGTCTACTGGGAATGCATTTAATTTTGTAAGGAACCAGCCTAACGCTTTACTATTGAATAACTCTTTTTTTCCCATGAAATGAATTTCTCGTGGATAAATCGATGCAGCTAAATTAAAAATGTCTACATAGCCCGTATGCGTACATGCGATCACAAAACCGCCCTCTGTGGGAACATTTTCCTTACCGTATTCTTTTGCTCTAGCACCATTAAAAAATAAAATACCTCGTGCGATTGCCGCGATTAATTTATACATATGCTTAGCCTACCTTATATATTAGTAACTTCATTGTAATCGAAACAAACCTTACACACAATGTAACGTTTATCAGCCATTAAATACGTGCCGTTTTCACAATTGCTTTCACTAATTCAGGCAACCAGCTTTGCAATACTGAAAAGTCAAAGCCTGCCTCCTGCGCCTTCGTCGGCAACATATACCACGAGGCTGGGATCGCGTATGGTGATCGATGTGCCTCATCACCTAACAAGGCAATTCGCGCACGCTTGCCCGCCACCTCCTCAATCATTTCAATCAATGCTTGGAGAGAAATTGTACCAGTCGACGTTGCATTATATGGTCCTTCAAGATCATTTACGCCTGCAAAATGTAGAAATGCTGCTGCTTCACTGGCTAATATAAAGCTCATCTCCGCATCCATGTTCAAAAACCCTATTGGTTCGTCATTTAAAACATGCTCAATATGGAAATGTAGGCGACGCGTATAATCATCCTCACCCATAACAATCGGGAAACGAACTGCAACTACAGGGAACTGTGCATGCTTGAAAAATACAGCCTCTGCCTGACGTTTGCCCTCACCATATGTAAAATCAGGTGTATCACCCATGCGAATTTCATAGTTGTATGGATCAAAATCTGCCTCAACATGCGGCGTCCCGTTTGCTTCATACGTAGACAACGTTGAAGTAAATACGAGCTTGCCTATTTTCCCGTTAAAAATATCACAAAACTGCTTTGCTTCATTCGGTGAGTAGCAAATATTATCATACACAATATCAAAAGTACGCCCCTCTACAGCTTTTGCAAACGCTTGTTCATCCGTACGGTCTACTGTAATATGCTCCACCTGCGCCGCAAATGGATTTGCGGATTTACCGCGTGTCGCGATTGTAACATTATGCCCCTCTGCGATTAATCGCTCCACTAATTTACGCCCGAAAAAACGAGTGCCACCTAATACTAAAATATTTTTCATACTTATTCCCACCTAGTTTGAATTTTCTCACTTCATTATACTACGTGAAAAATAAAAAGCATCTTGAAAGTAAGCACACAGGCCAACCTTCAAAATGCTCCCTATTAATATTCGCCAACTAAAATATTCAAATCAATCGTAATTTCGTTCAGCTCAATTGCCTCACGATTCTCAACATGCCAGCCCATAGGTGTCATTTCTAACAGCTTAGGCACAAGTGCTGCTGCTAATGGCATTGTATACGTAATGCGTTCGACTGTTACATTACGGAATTGCTCAGAGAAACGTGAAACCGTTAACTCATTAGAATAAATTTCCTTTTCAGAATCAGCAAATGCCTGCTGACGTAATTCCTTCAAATAGCCTTCTTGCGGAACTACTTTAATCACTCTTCCACCTGGCTTCAAGAGACGTTTGAATTCATCATAATTTGCTGGAGATAAAAAGTTCAGTACGACATCGAAACTTGCCTCTTGATAAGGACTGTTCGCTAAATCGCCGACACACCAAATTTGTTCACGATAAAATTTAGCTGCAGCAACAATACCTTCCTTTGCAATATCAATTCCTACGCCCGTTGCCTCGTCTAATCGCGCACAAATACGTGCTAAATGCGAGCCTTCTCCACAACCTGTATCTAAAATGACTGGCTTTTCTGCTGAAATAAGTGCTGCAATATGGGACTGCACTGCGTCATATAATCCACTTGCAATAATTTCCTGACGCGCCTCAAAAAGTTCCTTCGAATACATCGTCGAAACGGCTTTTGGCAACATATATAAATATCCTTGCTTGGCGACATCAAACGTATGACGATTCATACAATGTACACGCCCATCTTCCTCAACTGCCATTTTTTCATGGCATAACGGACACGCAAATAAATCCACCTGTTGCATACGTAGTATACTTTCCGCTCGCTTCGATAACTGACCCATAGCTAAAACTCCTTCAATCTTTCGTTAGCCTTATCGTACCACAAATTAATGAAATGATAGACGCGCGCGCACAGCATAAAAAAACTGTGCGGATTAAGTACGCACAGTTTCTCTATTTTTTCAGTTGTGAATAAGACTTTAAGGCATCGTATGTAGTATCAATTTGCTCTTTTGATAAATGATTTCCTTCGAGCGCATTTGCCCATCGAGTGATTTCACTTATCTTCAAAACTTCTGCTGTTTCTGACGTTACTTCAATCTGTTGAAATGAACAATCATTCGAAAAGAAAACAACCGATTGATAATTTTTTTTATCCAATTCCGGCACTAAATCAGAAATCCCATAAATCATACGTAGGCTTTCATGAATTGGGTTTGTGAATTGCTCTACTTTACCACCATGAAGTTGCTCAATCCATTCAGAGTTTTTTTCCGAACCAGAAATCCAACCCTTTTTAAATTTCAATTGGATCACAAAAATTCCCGCAGCGTGAACTAAGATCGCATTCGAAAAATTGCTTTGAGTATTATCATCCATTTTTACATTCAGTAAAAGTTGGTGATCCTCTTTTTGCTGACCTACTGCATCATACAGTTTCTTCAGTGCATGTACTTCTTTATTTAGTAATGTCTCAAAAAATGTATATCCCGTTTCCTTAGAAAACGGACTACTATCAAATCGGTAAAAAATAGTTCCAAAATAAAATATTGCTGCTAATAAAATGAGTATAAGTATTGTTGTCATCCATTTCACTCCTTGGAGTATTCCATTTACAGTTTAACAAAAAAATGAATTATTTTCCATGTGACATTTACACTACAACACAGGATATATGCAGTCTTTTGGACTACATACGCACTATTTATTATAAATTATTTCTAATAAATGGGGTAAGTGTGCGATTTCATAGGTCGGTTCAATCGGCTGCGTTTTACGTTTCCCATTCGAATTAAACCAGCATGTATCAATCCCTGCAGCTACGCCCCCCGCAATGTCCGCGCTAAATGAGTCCCCAATGATCAAACAGCTTGCAAGATCAACATCCCCAATTGCTTCAAATACATAATCGAAAAATTGAATTTGTGGCTTTTGATACCCTATTTCCTCCGACACAAAAACTTGTTGGAAGTATGAAGTTAATCCAGCCGCCTCTAAACGTGCATACTGTGTATCAGTCATTCCATTCGTTACAATATAAAGCTCGAAATTAGGGGCTAATTGTTCTAAAACCTCACGTGCACCATCGATTAATACGATTGTTTTGGCTAATAGTTGACGATAGCGGTCATCCACTTCGCGCCCGTTCACCTCAATGCCAAAGTGTTCAAATGTCTTTCCAAAACGTTGATCCATCAACTGCTCACGTGTTACTTCGCCTACTTCTAAAGCATCCCAAAGGCTTCGATTAATTCGGTTATAAATCACTTCAACCTCAGCAGTTAGGGGGAAATTAAATTCATTAAATACGGTAGGTAGTGCAACTTTTTCTGCAGCCTTGAAATCGACTAATGTATCATCAAAATCAAAAAATAATTTTTTATAGCGTGTCATCTTCTTATCTCCTGTTCATGTATTCATGTAGAAATTCGTTTTCACTTCTCATTCCATAGAAAAATCGCGCCATAATTGCGCGATATACGTTTTCTGAAAGTATGTATTTAAACAAAACAGCTTTCCGCTTATTTCATTATCTAAGACCGGCCTGATATTCAATTATTTTAACATACTAATTCCAAAATTATTTAACTATTCATATGGTATTTCCTAACTACGCTTTAACTTACCTGAAGCTAAAATCCCTTCTAGCTTCAAGAGGCTTTTCTTCATTTCTAAACCACCACGAAAACCCGTTAAACTTCCCGATTTACCAATTACCCGGTGGCACGGCACAACGATTGCAACTGGATTAGCGCCAATTGCCCCACCTACTGCCCGAACTGCTGTTGGCTGGCCAATTTTCAGCGCGATTTCACCGTAAGTGCTAGCTTGCCCAAAAGGAATTGCTTGTAGCGCTTGCCATACCTTCATTTGAAACGAAGTCCCTTGTAAATCAATCGGCAATTCAAAGCATTGTTTTTTGCCCTCGAAATACTGTTGCAGTTCCTTAACATAACGCCCTAACATAAGGTCATCTTCCACAAGCGTGGCCTTTGCGCGTTTCTTTTGCTGCCATGCTTTTAACTCTTCTAAGTCTGCTCCAACAGAACCCACAAAACATAACCCTTCATCTGTTGCAGCAATGTATAGTGGCCATTCCTCACTCTGTAAACGCGTCCAATAAATCATATCGTCTCCCATCCTCCAAAAAAATGATTTTAAAAGTGCTCCGAACATTTCTGCTCGGAGCACTACTATTAGCGAGACATTTCTGCTGTTGGCCCCATTACTGGAGGTACAGTTAAGCCTGCCTGACGTAATAACACCGTCATTTGACCGCGGTGATGATTTTGGTGATCTACTACCATGCGTAGTAATTTACCTAATGCCATCGTTCCGCCGAATGCAGATACTTCTTCCTCTAGTTGTGCATCTGTTAACGATGGTACTTCTTTTGCATACGCTTCAATTATTTGCTCATAAAATGCAACAATGTCAGCCATTGCCTCAGGTTTCGCCATTTCAGGACCTGGAGCTGGAATTTGTAGACCTGCAAATTGGCCAAATGCGCCGGCAGTACCCACTAAATGCCAAGCCAACCAACCTAATGTATTATGGCCCTCTGCAATTGCTTGCCCTTGTTTTTCATCCGTAATGGCTTGCATTACTTTTAATGTGCCTTTTGCAGATGCAGACCAATCTGCCATGAAATCTTCAACTTTACGATACATTTATATCTCTCCATTCTAACGTTCTACTACCATCATAGGTATTTATTTTGATTTCTACAAATATTTTGTGATGATTCGCCAACTCTCTACCTTTTGCGGGAAGGTTTGAATGTTTTTTCCTGGCACTGGACTTGTAGATGGCATCTTTTCAAATGCACGTCCTGCTAATAATTCAAACCCGATCTTCTTACGAAAAACGTCAAAGGATTTTGTGCCATTAAATACTATTAGCTCAATTTGAGGATACTCTTCAAAAAGTGTGCCAAAATCGTTTGGGATTTCATTTTTAATCGCTGAATCTAAGCTCCCCTTACGCTCACATGTTTGAATGACATCCCATAAGCCAATGCGATGTTCTTTTACAAGTGCAATGCGCTCCGAATAATTTTCAGGAATCGACGCCCCAAGTAGCTCTCCTAGTATCGGCCAAAAATGATTACGTGGATTCCCGTAATATTGCTGCTTTTCGAGCGATTGTATACCAGGCATTGAGCCGACAATTAACACTTTCGTGCGTGCGTCCACAATTGCCGGCAGTACATTTTGCACCGGTTCCAAAACGATTCACCCCCAATTAATTTAATAATGCTAAATCATAAATCGTATAATCACAACGGTACACGAATAAATACTTCCCATCAATCATGATACCTGTTGATTTATCGATTTCCGTCACAAAATAGCTAACATCATTCCCTGCGAATGTCGCAAATGGCTGACCAGATTGCGAACGAATTAACACAATCTTCGCCTTCCCCGTAGTTAAGTTTTGCATATCATTGACCATTCGATTCACAAACGGCACCGATTTATTAAAATTATTTAAATCCACTGTTTGCACATATTCTTCAAAAATATTTTCTAAGCCTTCCTCTTAAGCAATTAAACTACTACCCACATGTAGCATATGCTTTACGCAAACAGTTAATAGGATTCATTGGTTACATTTTTATCGAATAATAAATTTAACACAAGGAGACTATGTTAACCCCTTTGCTCATTCTTTTATTAGGCGCGCTTTATGTACTTAAACCCCTTTACTTAAGAAAACAAGTCGTTCAATTTGGCATTTTTGCTAAAGGGGATATAATCGCTTACGAGGATAAGTATTGCGGTAAACAGCGCAAAATTATATATTGACCCACTTGCCGAGCAATACGGCATGGTCTCTTCACATAATGAATCATTTAGAGAAAAAAACCGCGAGCTACTTGAACAGATTTTTGTGAAATAATTGTTTTTATCAGGAAAAGCCTCTCCAATAAAAGGTGGAGAGGCTCAGAATTATTTAACAAAGCGCGTGTAAAAGCAATCGCGTCAGTTAACTATCCTAAATTTTGAATACCCACTACTATGCATTACCTAAATATATTCACTTCCCTCTCATCTATTCCAATTGACGCTTCCATAATTTACAATATACATAATCAATTCTTAGGAGGTCATTGCAAAATTGATTATTAGAAACTATCTACCTGAAGATGAACAAGGCTGGCTACGCTGCCGTGTTTTAGCTTTTTTAAACACAGCTTATTATGACAACGTTTTAAATAAGAAGGAGCATTATGATAATCCAGCTATTCAGCTAGTTGCTGAAATTGATGATGT
>JAZLIT010000043.1:0-5464 GCA_045617525.1 Solibacillus sp.
TCAAGCATGAACCTGCTTCAAACTTCGTAAAGGAACGCCGTCAATTTGAAGAGTTAAAAGAAGAATTCGACAAAATGAACCCTTTTACGCAGGAACGTATTTCAGGCCGTTATGATAAGATGCTAGGTTTTATCCAGGAAAATTCTATGACTATTTAAAAAAACGAAGGACACCGTATTCGCTACGGTGTCCTTCGTTTATTTATGGAGGCACAATTTACCCCTTCACTTTATTGCAATGTATTAATCGTTAATTCCTTTACAGGTAAGAATAATTCACCTGTTTTATAATACGTAATCGTTAATTCATCATCCGCTTCAATATAAACAGCTAGTGGAACTATTTCTGAGCTCACTAGGAAACTTTCGCCTGTTGTTGCTAAAATCGAAACGTACGTGAAATCACCGATACGCTCCTTGTATATACGTGCAACGGTAACAGTTGCTGTCACCTCTTCTGAACTTGAAGAACCATCCACCGTTGTGCCGCCTCGATTTAACGCTGTTTTATAAAGCTTTAACGCTTCATTTGGTGTCGTTGCAAATACCGAGATTTCTGGATTTGCTGCAGATACGATAAAGTAGTTTTGCAGGAAGCCATTTGAATCGAGTACTGGCGCTAACCAGCTAACCTCGCCGTAGAAATTATAAATGATCGGCATATCGCCCTTCCATTCCTTTTCCACGAATTTTTTCTCGATAATATCAAGCGCACCACGTGAATCCATGTAAGCATCCTCTAAACTACCTGTGTAATACGTAGCCTCGCCCGTTCTCGCATGTGTTAATGAATAGCCGAGCATCGAATTTACGCCCTCTTTTGGACTTGTAAAATCAGTAAAGTAGTACATTTCTCCATCTTCTGCGAATACCGGGCTAACATTTGCCTCTGTTCCCTCATCTGATGGTAGCTTTACATCCTTCTTCCCAAACATGCTATTCCAGTAACCATGGATATAATTTCCATAATAGCTATTTTGAAGGCTTACTGCTTCAGGAGAAAGCGCGCCATCGATAAACGCAGGAACATCTGCACTAGCAAATTTCTCTGTAGCACCCGTTAACGCATCGACCATAATAACGCCCTCTACTTCAAATCCATTACGTGCCGAAATAAATTGGCCATATGATCGAATGTAAAAAGGCTTACCTTCCTCATCCACTTCAAGCTGCGCATCGCCGTAGAAAATTAAATTTGGGTATTGTAGACGAATATGACGCTCTAAATTTTTATTGAAGAAGGCAGATGGAATATAGCGCATTTCTTCTTTCACAAATTTCGGGTTGTCACTTGAATCTGTTGCACTCATGCGGAAATACCCCGGTGTTGTTTCGCCATTAAACCATTTGAAAAAGCCAGAGAATTCTACTGGTGCAACATAAACGTAATCACCATTTATTTTTTGGATTTCTAAATCGCCAAGCTCATAATAGCTTGTGTTGGGTACTTGCCCGAATGCTTTTTTCATTTTATTTTCAGCATATTTCGCTGGCACACTCGCCGGCGTTTTTGTTTCGTCGAATGCTTTAATTTCTACATCCTCCGTCATTTTTGCAGATTCATATTTTTCATCTGCATTCCAAAGTGACGCACTTAAAAGATAGGCAAGTGCAATAATCCCGATTAATGTCACTAAGGACTTCAGCTTTTGCTCAGTACCTTTTGACAAAATCGCACCAATAATAGCGATTACCGGTAGTGCATATAATGTAATCGACCGATTTAAATCAAATTTCATTGTATAGGCTGCCGCAAAAATAAATAAGAAACTCAAAAGATAGACAGATATTGTCGTAATAATTAAAATATTATTAGATAGCTTCTTTGATGTAGCTTTACTCGAAAATGGTACAATTAGTAACGTAACTACAACAGAAGATATTAACGCAAAAAGTATTGTTTCTAACACGAACATCATCCTTTCTATACTCTAGTTTACGGTCTTTTTATGGAAAAAGATTCATAAACTTTAAGAGATGTACTATTTATTTCACTTTTTCTTAGGGGGCGTTACATTGGGGAAAAAAATTTTACTCGTTTTAATTGCAGTATTAGGTCTATTTTATATTTTTTATTATGGTAATCGAGACGATTCTTTCAAAATGCTATTCAAGTTATTACCGATGATTTTAATACTCGGACTTGCCATCTCCACACAGGCTAAAAACATTCCGAAGTATTATTTATTAATAAGCATTGGACTCGTATTTTGCACGATTGGCGATTACACGTTGCAATGGTTTATTGTAGGCTTATCATTCTTTTTAACAGGCCACCTGTTTTATATTTCAGCCTTTTTAACAGCTAAGGATCATAAAACGCCAACTGCTGTGAAGGCTATTCTTGCTGTTTACGGTATCGTGATGGCTAGTTGGATTGCTGGCACATTGTTTAGCAAAGGTGACGTAATAATGGGCATCGCTGTTTGTGCGTATATTTTAGTCATTTTGCTAATGGGCTGGACGTCTTGGCGTACGGGCTCGAAGTATGCAATTATCGGTTCGACACTGTTCATTTTATCTGACTCATTTTTAGCAATTAATAAATTCATTATCGACTTACCCATTTCACATATCCTAATTATGTCAACGTATTATGGTGCACAAATTTTACTGGCTTTAAGTATTTTGCAATATTCCGTCAATCGAAATAAAGTGGTACAATAAGGGAACTTATACTTTAGGAGGCCACTTTCTTGAAAGAAAAATTAATCGAACGTTTAACACGCTATGCAAAAATTGATACAGAATCAGATTTCCGCAGCGAAACAACACCTTCAACGATGAAGCAATTCGACTTACTTCACGTTCTAAAGGACGAGCTTGCAGAAATCGGCTTAACTGATATTAACCTTGATGAAAACGGCTATTTATTTGCTACTTTACCTGCAAATACAGATAAAAACGTCCCAACTTTAGGCTTTTTAGCGCACGTAGATACTACTGCCGATTATACAGGAAAAAATGTAAAACCTACGCGCATCGATAACTACGATGGAAGTGCGATTCAGCTGAATGAAAACTTAGTGATGTCACCTGAGTATTTCCCGAACTTAAAAAATTACATCGGGCAAACATTAATAACAACAGATGGTACAACGCTTTTAGGTGCGGATGATAAAGCAGGCATCGCTGAAATCGTGACGGCCTTGGAATATTTAGTGGCGAACCCTGAAATTAAACATGGCAAGCTTCGCGTAGCTTTCACACCTGATGAAGAAATCGGCCGCGGTCCACATAAATTTGATGTTGAGGCATTTAACGCGACTTATGCTTATACATTAGATGGCGGCCCACTTGGCGAGCTTCAATATGAAAGTTTCAATGCTGCTGGCGTAAATGTAACGACAACAGGTACAAGCGTACACCCTGGTTCTGCTAAAGACAAAATGGTGAATGCAACAACACTGGCGATTAAATTCCAAAATGAAATGCCAAAGGATGCTGTACCTGAAAAAACAGATGGCTACGAAGGCTTTATTCACTTAATGAGCTTTGAAGGGCAAATCGAGCACGCAGAATTACGCTATATTATCCGCGATCATGACCGTGTAAAATTTGAAGAGAAAAAAGCGTTCATGCAACAAGTTGCTGAAAAACTGCAAGCAGAGCATGGTGCAGATGCACTTTCAATTGTAATCGAAGACCAATACTACAATATGGGTGAAAAAATCGAACCTGTAATGGAAATCGTTGATATTGCGAAAGAAGCAATGCATAAATTAGGCATCACACCTATTATTGAACCAATCCGTGGTGGTACGGACGGTTCACAGCTTTCTTACATGGGCTTACCAACGCCAAATATTTTTGCTGGTGGCGAAAATATGCATGGTAAGTATGAATATGTATCTGCTGAAACGATGGTAAAAGCAACAGAAGTAATTTTAGAAATCGTTCAAGCTTTCGAAAAACGCGCATAATTGTACATTGTAGCGAGGAATTTTTATATTTCTCGCTATTTTTTTCACCTATTATATCTGAAAATTCTATTTTTAAAAGTTTGGAGGGGTGGCAATGAAAGAAATCGCCATTGGTATTTTAGCAGCACTATTTTTCGCTGTCACATTCGTCTTAAATCACTCAATGGAAATGGATGGTGGAAGCTGGCTTTGGAGCTCTTCTTTACGCTATTTCTTTATGGTTCCATTTTTAATTGCCATTGTTGCCTTGCGTGGTCGTGGGAAGTTTACACAATTAAAGGGTGAAATGAAGCGCAATCCTTTTGGCTGGCTAGGCTGGAGCTTTATCGGCTTCGTGCTCTTTTACGCACCGCTAACCTTTGCAGCCGCGTTTGGCCCAGGTTGGCTAGTATCAGGGACGTGGCAATTTACGATTATTGCCGGAGTTTTACTTGCACCACTTTTTCTTACATATGTGGATGGACTTTCTATTCGCAGCCGTATACCGGTCATTTCGCTTGGTATTTCCTGCATTATTTTAATCGGGATTTTACTTATTCAAATACCTCAAGCAAATACCGTTTCCACAAAAACACTGCTTTTCGGGATTTTACCTGTACTGATTGCAGCCATTGCCTATCCTTTGGGCAATCGTAAAATGATGGAGTTAACGGGCGGTCGCATTGATACGTTTCAGCGCGTGCTCGGGATGACGGTTGCCTCTTTGCCTGCATGGATCCTCCTTGCACTATATGCGGGGATAACTATTGGTGCGCCTTCTTGGAACCAGGTTGTACAGTCATTAATTGTTGCAGTGTCTTCAGGTGTTATTGCCACAGTGCTATTTTTCATTGCAACGGATCGCGTGCGTCATGATCAAGGTAAACTTGCTGCTGTTGAGGCAACACAATCTACCGGGGTCGTTTTCGCGATGATTGGCGAAATTTTGTTGCTAGGCATCGCTTTACCAGAGCCCATTGCATTAGTTGGATTAGCCGTTATCATTGGAGGAATGCTGTTGCATTGCTATTACACCATGCTTATTGCACGGAAGAATTTATTACACTAAACATAAAAATCCCAGAGCTCATAACGAGTTCGGGGATTTTTATATACGTTCATTTTGAGGGGACCTGAACGTACAATGATTGAGAAAGCTTCTGGAGAAAAGCGACTTCAAATCACATTCATCCTCACTGAATTGAAGATGAAATACTCTATATGACAATGATAATCATTATCACTTAGAATGTCAATAATTATTCTGACTTTTTAGTTCGCTTTTAAAGAACGACGATACATATATTGCTTTGCTTGGAAATGAATAAAACAGCCAACACAAAAACCTAAAATCGCCACGAATGAAGCGACCGCAACCATAATTGTGAAGACGTAGCCTGCAATAGTCCAGCCAAATGCAAACGACAGTAATCCACCAGCCAAACAAAACGTGGCAATACTTGAGTTAAAACGCTGCTGTGTAACGTCCTCTGGAATATATTTTGATGGATCTTTTCGTAAAAATAGCTTCGCAAAACGCATAATTGGATTAAAGTTAACTGC
>JAZLIT010000044.1:0-15617 GCA_045617525.1 Solibacillus sp.
TGCACGGCAAGTAGCAAGAATTAAACGTACTTCACCAGATTGTAAGCGAACGATTACATACTTGTCTTCACGACCTAATACTTGCGCAGAAGTACCAGCTGAACGTACTAATTGTCCACCTTTACCAGGTTTCATTTCGATGTTATGGATAGTTGTACCCATTGGAATATTTGCTAATGGTAACGCGTTACCTACTTTAATATCTGATTCTGGACCTGAAACGATCGTTTGACCAACTTCAAGACCTTTCGCAGCTAGGATATAACGTTTTTCACCATCAGCATAATTAATTAATGCGATGTTCGCAGAACGGTTTGGATCATACTCAATTGTAGCAACGCGTCCTGGAATGCCGTCTTTAAGACGTTTGAAATCTATTACGCGATACTGCTTCTTGTGTCCACCACCGTGATGACGAACAGTAATTTTACCTTGGTTATTACGACCAGCTTTACGTTTAATTGGCTCTAATAAAGACTTTTCAGGCTTATTAGTAGTGATTTCCGCAAAGTCAGATGACGTCATATTACGACGACCATTCGTGGTTGGCTTATACTTCTTAATCGCCACGTGTTTTCCCTCCCTCATGAAAGTTCAATGTAAAATCCTTAATTTAGGATTAAACTTCGAATAATTCGATTTCTTTAGAATCAGCAGTTAATTTAACAATCGCTTTACGACGTTTGTTAGTGTATCCACCGAATTTACCAACGCGTTTGAACTTACCTTTGTAGTTCATAACGTTTACTTTCTCAACTTTAACGCCGAAGATTTCTTCGATAGCGTCTTTTACTTGAGTTTTATTAGCGCGAGTGTCTACTTCGAAAGTATACTTTTTCTCTGCTAAAATCTCTGAAGAACGCTCAGTAATGACCGGACGTTTAATAATATCACGTGCTTCCATTATCCAAGCACCTCCTCAACTTTTTCTACTGCAGCTTTAGTGAATACAATTTTATCGTGACCTAATAGATCAAGAACGTTGATTCCTTCAGCTGTTACTACTGTAACACCAGCGATGTTACGAGCAGATAATAATACGTTTTCGTTAACTTCAGCAGTTACGAAAAGAGCTTTTTTGTTGATTTCTAATGCAGCAAGAACTGCTTTGAAATCTTTAGTTTTTGGTGCATCTAATACTAGAGCATCAAGTACTACAAAGTTTTGTTCTAACACTTTAGCTGATAAAGCTGATTTAAGAGCTAAACGACGAACTTTCTTTGGTAATTTGAATGAGTAGCTACGTGGAGTTGGACCGAATACAACACCACCGCCACGCCATTGTGGAGAGCGGATCGACCCTTGACGAGCACGACCAGTTCCTTTTTGGCGCCATGGCTTACGACCACCACCGGCAACTTCAGAACGGTTTTTCACTTTGTGATTACCTTGACGTAGAGATGCGCGTTGAGCGATTACTGCGTCGAATAACACTGCTTCGTTTGGCTCGATTCCGAAGATCGCATCGTTTAATTCGATTTCGCCGATTGAAGCACCTGTTTGACTAAGTACTGAAACCTTTGTCATTCCTGTTTCCTCCTTTCTTGAGAGAATTATTTAGATTTGATTGCAGATCTAACTGCAACAAGAGCTTTTTTAGAACCAGGAACATTACCTTTTACTAATAGTAGGTTACGTTCAACATCAACCTTGATAATTTCAAGGTTTTGGATTGTTACAACAGTACCACCCATTTGACCAGGTAATTTCTTTTGTTTGAATACGCGGTTCGGAGCAACTGGACCCATTGAACCAGGACGACGGTGGTAACGAGAACCGTGGGTCATAGGACCACGAGATTGACCATGACGTTTAATAACACCTTGGAAACCTTTACCTTTTGTTACAGCAGTAACATCTACTACGTCGCCTTCTGCGTAAAGTTCTACGCTGACTTCTTGACCAACTTCGCCTTCCATATTACGGAATTCACGAATGAAGCGCTTAGGAGCCGTATTTGCTTTTGCTACGTGACCTTGTGCAGGTTTGTTAGCAAGCTTAATACGCTTGTCTTCAAAACCAACTTGGATCGCTTCGTAGCCGTCTGTCTCAGCAGTTTTCTTTTGAAGTACTACGTTTGGAGTAGCTTCGATTACTGTTACTGGGATTAAATCACCATTTTCAGCGAAAACTTGAGTCATACCGATTTTTCTACCTAAGATTCCTTTAGCCATTTGTTACACCTCCTATAAATTTTAAAAAATAGTTATATTTTTTACCAATCATTAAAGTTTGATTTCGATATCAACACCAGATGGTAAATCAAGTTTCATTAACGCGTCGACAGTTTGTGGTGTCGGGTTAACGATGTCGATAAGACGTTTGTGTGTGCGCATTTCAAATTGCTCACGAGAATCTTTATACTTGTGAACCGCACGTAAGATAGTGTAGACAGAACGTTCTGTAGGTAGTGGGATTGGACCCGATACGCTAGCACCTGAACGCTTAGCTGTTTCAACAATCTTTTCAGCTGACTGATCAAGAATACGGTGATCATAAGCTTTTAAACGAATACGAATTTTTTGTTTTGCCATTACTTTCCCTCCTTCTCGCCTATTTTCTAGACATTCTCCACGAAAATTCTCCATCACATCCGCCATGGCAAAGCGGCCGGGTGTGTCGGCAACCTCTCGCTTCATCGCAGTCAAAGACCAACATTCAACATTATACATAATAAAAAAAGAATAAGCAAGCGTTTTTGCTAAATTCTTTTGTATAATATATCGAACGTGTCTCTGCTAAGTTAATTCGCTTTTTCAAGCCGTTTCCTAGTATATAAGAGTACAAGACTAAACGCAACAGATAAGGATTGAAATATTATAGATTCATTGTATAAATGAGTATCTTCCTATTATATATAAAAAACCAATGACATATTAGTCATTGGTTTTTCTGTAATTACAAGAAGAATACGATTGCTAACCAACCGAATACGATTTGCGGAATATTATAGAAAATGAACGTTGGAACGCATGTTTCCCAGATGTGATTGTGCTGCCCGTCAGCATTCAAGCCTGATGTCGGCCCTAACGTAGAGTCCGAAGCGGGAGAACCTGCATCGCCTACTACACCTGCCGTACCAATTAAACAAATAATTGCTAATTCACTTAGCCCTAACGCAATACCTAGCGGAACAAAAATTGCCGCGATAATTGGAATGGTTGCAAATGAAGATCCGATCCCCATTGTTACAATTAATCCTACCACTAACATCGCGAATACAGTTAATCCAACATTGCCATTAAATAAATCCATCGCGCCCGTTACTAATGACTCTACATCACCAGTAGCGGTAATTACACTCGAGAAACCATTTGCCGCGATCATAACAAATCCAACAAAGGCCATCATACGCATCCCGTCGTTTAAAACCCGATCTGCTTCCTTCACTTTTAGCGTACCTGTAATGTATAAAACAACAATCCCTACTAACGACCCAATAATCATTGAATCAGTCGGTATTTGCACCGCTAACGATGCCACTAATGCAATTGCTGCAAATACGATATTTTTCGTTTTAATCTCTTTTACCTGTTGCTCCGTTACCTCAAATTCCAAATCTTTATACTGGCGAGGCTTACGGTAGTAGATGAACGCTAGCACTAATCCAATAGTCATACCGATTGCAACAATAAACATCGCTTTCGGCACATCTGACATACTTACACTTAAACCAGCAATCCCCATCTGCTTCACTACGATATCCTGATAAAGTAAACCGAAACCATAAGGCATAAACATATACGGCATGACTAGGCCATACGTTAAGATCGTTGCAATTAAACGACGATCGATTTCAAGCATGTTTAAAACCTTAATCATAGGCGGAACAATTAGAGGGATAAATGCAATGTGTACAGGGATTAGGTTTTGGGACATAATCGCCATACCACCTAGTACAATGAAAATTAAAGCTTTCGCTAAACCTTTTTTCTGAGAATCACCTTCTCGTTGCACTACCTTTAAAATAGCGTTTACTAATACTTCTGGAATACCTGTTTTTGAAATTGCTAATGCAAACGCGCCTAGTAAGCCGTAGCTTAATGCTATTTGCGCCCCATCACCTAGCCCATCAGAAAAGACTTTAATCGTCTCGGTAATATCTAGACCGCCCGTAAGACCCCCTACAATCGCACCGATAACTAAAGATAAAACTACATTTATTCGAAGTAAGCTCAATGCGAGCATTACGATTACTGCTATAAGTACGGCATTCATTTATAAACACTTCGCTTTCGTATGCTAAATCACTAATGTATTAAAGTATAGTATTTTGAAATAACGAAGTCAATAAAAAAACTATCAATTATTAAATAATTGATAGTCTATAAATTATAACGATTCTCTAATAACTTTTTTATAATAACTTACCGAAAGCAGTGCGAAGATGACATACATCGCAATATATAACCCCATTGTAATGAGTAATGGCGTCACAAGCTCTGATCCAAATAAGAACCACCCTGATTTTACCGCGAAATAACTATGCAACAAGCCAATTACAAGTGGCACACCAAAGTTAAATGCCTGCTTCGCATAAATTCCTCGTAGAATCTCCTGTTGCGTAAAGCCAACTTTACGTAAAATGGTATAAGACTCTCGTTCTTCCTCAGCCTCAGTCATTTGCTTAAAGTATAAAATACTGCCTGTTGCTAATAAGAAAGCCAAACCTAAAAAGGCTGTCGTAAATATCGTAACACCCATTACACTAATAAAGTCCACACGAGCTTGTTCCTTACTAACCTGATTACGTGTATTTAACTGCATCTTGCCACTTTCGTCAGCCATGTAAAATTCATTGTGATAGGCATTCGTTTCCACGTATAACGCCTCTGCACGCTCTAGATCACTCTTGTTGTGCAATGTAACCGAAGTTTGCGTATTCCAAATCTTCTCCGCGCTAGGCTGCACCAACTGCTCAAATAATGCATCTGATACAACAAGTGCTGGGCCACTATGCGCCACAACTCCTCCAAGCAAGTATTCTCCCTCAATATCCGTCACTTCAACCGGATAGTTTTGCCCGGCTACCTTTAACGTCACTGGTCCTGGCTCTAATGGAATCATTTCTGATAATACATTTACATAGCTCGTAATGATCGCTTCGTTTCCTTGTAAATCTAATCCCGGGTAACGCTTAATGTAATCGGATAACGGAACCGCAACAACTTCCATATCCATATTCCACATTTCATTTCCCTTCATAGAATCCGCCACTAGTTCACTAAGCGGTAATTCCACCTCCTGCAAACGCAAGGTCACTGTATCATACGCAATTCCCTCTGATTCCATTGCAGCTAAAAATGCGCCACCATTATCTTCATACAATGTATAGTCTGTCGGAGAGCTCGAACGCGCTGTTTGGTTCGCTGAATAATAGGCGATATAAGAAAGTGTTGAAATAGCTAACGATACTGCTGTTAACACAGTAATTAATGTTAACGACTTTGCATTACCCTTCATACGATGCATGATCGGTGTTAACGCAAGTACATCCACCGACGATAAATGCCCGTTTTTCTTCATTCGCACTATATTTAACACAAAGGACACTGAAAAACGGAATACTAAAAACGTGCCGCCAATTGTAGATGCTAAAATCAGTAGCATATTAGTAAATAGATCATAGGCAGCCTCCGCTGAAAACAGCTGTGTCGACATATAATAACCATAGCTAATAAGCGCAATACCAATCGCCCCCATCACCATTTGGAATGGGCTAAAGCGTTTCACACGCTCATCTGCTTGCTTTGACGCCGTAAACAGTGATAACAAAGATACACGATGAATCATAAACGCCATTTGCACTAAAATAATTGCTAATAAAATTGCAAATAGCCCCACTGTTTGTTGTACCGCTTCCACACTAAACGTCATCCCTACAACTGTCTCCTGCTCAATTACTTTTAATAAAATTAGCGCAAAAAAACGTGAACTTAGGAAGCCCAATAACATCCCAACTAGCACCGCACCACCAAATAACACAACATTTTCAAGTGCAATTAGGCGAATAATCAGCCCCTTTGTCATACCAATCAGTTGATAAAGCCCAATTTCTTTACTACGACGCTTCATAAATAGGTGATTTGCATACAACACGAAAAATAACACAATAAAATACAACATATACGTAGCGGCCTCTAATCCTGCCGTTGCAGAACCACTCTCGGCTGCAGCCTTCATAACCGATTTATTATATTGCAGCGTCACAAACGAGAAATACAGCGTAACACTGAAAATTAACGCAAAGAAATATAAATAGTAGTGCTTTATATTTTTTGCCATGCTTTTGAAAACAAGTTGACTAAGCTTCATAGCCATCACCACCTAGCACACTTTGCGTCTGCAAAATTTGCTGGAAAAACTCATTACGGCTTTTCTCGCCTTTATATAGCTCTGTATAAAGCTGCCCATCCTTTAAAAATAACACGCGTGAGCAAAAACTAGCCGCCACTGCATCATGTGTGACCATCATAATTGTCACGTTTTTCTGTTCATTAATCGTTGCTAAGTTACCTAAAAGTGCTGCTGCCGATTTTGAATCAAGTGCCCCAGTTGGCTCGTCCGCAAACACAATTGATGGATTAGAAATAAGTGCACGTGCTGCAGAAGTTCGTTGCTTCTGACCACCTGAAATCTCGTTCGGATATTTATTTACAATATCCTCTATCATTAACGTTTTCATTAGCTCCTGAAAGCGTGCTTCAGCAGCAGCTCTTGGGATCTTCGTGATCGAAAGAGGGAGTAAAATATTTTCCTTTACCGTCAACGTATCAAGTAAGTTATAGTCCTGAAACACAAACCCAAGCTCCTCGCGTCGGAACTTCGCAAGCTCTCTTTCCTTCATCTTCTGTAAATGCTTCCCGTTAATTTCAACCATGCCCTCTGTCACCTTATCAATTGAGCACAATACATTCAGTAAAGTTGTCTTCCCAGATCCCGAAGAACCCATTATCCCTACAAATTCACCTTTCTTCACTTCAAGGTCAATTCCTTTTAGCACTTCTGTCGCCGTTGCCTTTTTGCCATACACCTTTTTTATTTTACGACCCGTTAAAATATTCACGTATATTTCCTCCCCGTATCATTCATTTGTACTTATCATACTGGAAAACAGCTCCCTAATCGTTTGATTTACATGACAAAATAAAGCGGTACATGACAATTTCGTCACCTACCGCATCATTTTCATATAATCATTCTCTAACGGGAAAATCACCTTAAAGCAGCTACCTTGCCCAAACACGGATTCCACCTCAATTTTAATACCCAGCTGAGTGGCCGCATTCTTTGCTAAATAAAGGCCCATGCCCGTCGATGTCGTCGATTCCCTTCCAACATTGCCTGTATAAGACTTAAGGAATATACGTTCTATATCTTCACGCTTCATACCTATTCCCTGATCCTTAATACATAAAACAGTATGCCCCTGTGCATCTTGCTCACACCAAATCGTGACTACATTATTGTCATGCGAATATTTCACCGCGTTTGACAACAACTGCCTCAAAATAAACGCCACCCATTTCGAATCCGAAACAACGACTTGCTCCACATTATTCAGCTCAAAGCCAATCCCCTTCTCCATACACCAAGATTGTAAAGAGCGGATTTCTGCAGCAAGAGTCTTCTTCAGCGCAACCTGTTCCATTTGATTATCCTTTTCAATCGTCTGTAAACGGGTTTGATGCAACTGGCGATCAAGTAGTAAATACATTCGCATCCATTCATTTTCAAGCTTTCTCCGTAGATGCATATCCTCTACCTGCTCAAGCATTAGCTTTTGCGCAGTTAACGGCGTTTTCATATCATGCACCCACGCCAATAAATCATCCTTCTCCTCCAACAGCAAAAGACTAAACTCATTTAAGTCCTGTTCTTTACGCTCTATTTCATCTACATAAACCTGCACGTATAACTGCTCAAATGGCGATAACTTCATTTCCTTCAAGCGCTCAAAGTCTAGATTGAGCATCGTCTTTACATTATTCGTTTCATAAAAATAGCGCCACACTAAAAACCCACAAAAGCTTACAATTAAAATGAGGTTGAAATATACAACGGAAACCCCTGCAAATCCAGAATCTAATGCAAAAATGAGGTTAATCCACCCACACGTAACGAAGAAAAATAAAATCCACGACAGTCGTTCCTTCAAAAACAACCCAATCATCTTGTTACCGCCATATAGCCAAGTCCTTTTTTCGTCAAAATAACACCCTCTAAGCCAATTTCATCTAAACGTTGGCGCAGTCGATTCACGTTTACCGTTAACGTATTATCATTCACAAAGCGCTCATCATCCCATAATTTTCGCATTAAATCATCTCGTGACACAATTTGCCCAGCTTTATCGAGCAATACGCGTAAAATAAATAACTCATTCTTTGTCAGCTCAATCACTGTATTATTAAGTGACACTTCACTACGTGTAAAATCAATTTCTGCGTCATTCCATATCAAAATACCCGACTGCTCGTCCTTATAATCAAATGTGCGACGTAAAATAGCCTGCACCTTTGCAATTAACACATCCATATGAAATGGTTTTTGCACAAAATCATCTGCACCCATCTGCATCGCCATCACCATATCCATTGGATGATCACGCGACGATAAAAATAAAATCGGCACATTTGAAGCCGCTCGAATTTCTCGACACCAATGAAATCCATCAAACGCCGGTAATTGAATATCGATAATGACAAGTTGCGGTTTTATCTTATGAAAATCATTCATTACCTTTTTAAAATCTTGTGGTCCCTGCACATGCAATGTCCACTGTGCAAAACGCTCTTTTATTTCATTAAAAATTGCTGGATCATCCTCAATTAATAAAATGTTCATCTCATTCACCTCTATCTATGTAATTTAATTTCCAATAATTTTGTAATTTTATATATAATTGTATAATAGCATCTTATACCCAATGAAGGAGGGCTCATATTGGACATTCGTCAGCTTGAATATTTCGCTGAAGTCGCAAAAAATCTAAGCTTCACGAAAGCCGCATCCGTTTTGCACGTATCGCAGCCTTCCATCAGTAAAGCCATTCAAAATTTAGAGGCAGAACTTGGTGTGCCACTATTTTATCGCTCCTCTAAACAGCTTGAATTAACGGATGCAGGTAAAGCCGTACTCATTAATGCGCATCAAGTAATCGAATCATTTAAAAATTTGCGCTCAGAGCTTACAGATATAATTGATTTAAAAAAGGGCCAAATTCGCATTGGCATTCCACCAATTATCGGCGCGGAATTTTTCTCCAAATATATTAGTAATTATAAAGAAAAGTATCCATATATCCAAATTCACCTGACAGAAGTGGGCACAAAGATGATTCGCGAAGGGGTAGAAAATGGCCAACTCGATATCGGCCTCATCTGCAATACGAATGTAAACGAACAGCTCGAGGCGGTCAAAATTCTGAACGACCCATTAATGCTCGTTGTTCATAAGACCCACCCACTTGCTCAGCAAGACGTCATTCCATTTGCACACCTGGCAAATGAAAGCTTCATTATCTATCCAAAAGATTTCACATTACATGATCGTATTATTGAAGAGTGTGCACGAAACGGATTTTACCCAAACATAGCTTGCGAATCCTCACAAAAGGATCTAATGGTCGAAATGGTCGCAGCAAAACTCGGTATCACAATTTTACCGAGGAAGATTTGTGCAAAATTGCAAAATGAAGTACTCGTGGCCCTCCCTTTTGAAGAGGAGAATATTCATTTAGAGCTCGGCATGATTTGGAAGAAAAATAAATATTTATCCCATGCGGTGCGAGAATTTGTTGCCATTGTAAACGATTATAAAAAAGTATCCATCCAGTAAAGTAAGGGCTATGTGGAATTGACTTTTCACACAGCCCTTTACATTTATCCTTTATTGCGTGGAAAAGCCCATTTCCATACAATATAATTAGCAACCACTACTAAAGCTAAATAAATATAAGCACCAAATGACATATAGGCCACTAACGTATAATGCGCAAAGGCCAAAATTGCTAACAGTAGCATCAGTATAATTATTTTCCACGCCTGATCACTCCCCTGCTGCACATGTGGCTCAGAAAACGGCAATTTACTACCATAACTTTTAAAACATATAACACTGAATAGGCAACTTCCCACAAAAACTGCAAGTAACTCCGGTACAAGACGCAACCCAAAAATTGCACAAAAGAATACACTCAATAATAAGAATACCGGTAAATACAGTTTTACAATAAAGGCTTTTATACTCCCTCGTTGAAAGTCCGAAAATCCATTTACCGGCACCACCTTGTAAATCCAGGTTGCTTTATACTGATTTGAATAGCCTAACATTAATATCGTATTCGGAATTAGCAACGCACAAATATAAACACTTAAATACATGAAGCTCGTCGAATAATCCGTCTCATCTATACTTGTAGCACCTAGACTTAACACCATAATTACTGGCATTAACATCGCAAAACCGACTGAAGGGTATACTTTTAATTTAAAATCCCGTTCTTCCTTCATCATAAGTGCAGTGAAACGGAAAAAAGTACGCTCATCGCTCGTTCGGCAAAGTAGGGCCAGCATAAATTCTTTTACACGATTTCGCCTTTTCTTCTTGGATTTACTAGTACTAAGTAACTTTTTCAAATTACGCTCAAAGGTAGGAATCATTTTTACATAAATAAAGAGCGCAACAATCGGTACGACCACACATAATAGACTAAATATAATTGTTATCTCACTAAAATTACCGTTCAAAATCAATTCAAATGGGGCTGCAAACCACATCGGAATGATAAAAATGCTCCACCATGAATAATCGACCACAACATCTAAATCCACAAATGTAAACGAACGAATTGCCACTTGATAACCCACTAACAGGACAAGTGTTAAGCCGATTTGCACATAATTGATCATATCTTTCAGCTTTTCACCATCAAAAACACGTAAAATAAACATATATAAAATCGATGTAAGCACTAACACGAGTATATTGACTAAAATCAATTCCACAAACAGAATAAGAAAAAATACAATGCCCATTTTAAACAAACTAACGATTAAAGGAATACCAGTCAATGCCAGTGTCAAATACATTAAGTATATGAAAATATGCATAAACTTCGACGCATTCACCGTTCTTGCTGTAATCGGCTTCGTGGAAAGAATACTTCTATCCCTCACATCTAATAAAACAGACGAAAAATCCGATATCATTGATGTCATAATCATAAAGATAATAATCGAATAAGCAATCGTCATTTGAAAATTATAGTTTTCACCTAAAATAAGAAATGGAATTAATACGAGACCAATTAATATATAGATCGCATACTTCTTGAAAAATCCGTATGTTTTATCCGTATTGTCCTTCCGAGCGTCTTGATTGAATAACGTCGGTACCTTCCGTTCATCCATCGCCAGCTTCGTTTGTAGGATTAAACGCATTGTCGGATAATCAATTTTTAATTTAGTAAAAACCCTTTTAAATTTATCAAGCACCTTTAATACAAGAAAGTCACTCATTAATTCACCTCTTGCACGATAGACACAAAGCGCTCCCCTATTTCTTTATAGTTTTCAAAGCCCGTAATTTGATTAAAAATCCCTTCTAATGTCCCCCCCGTATTTGCAGCCTGTAACTCCGCAAACGTTCCATCCGCAGCTACCTTTCCGTCGTACAATAAAATAATCCGACTACTAATCTTCTCAACAACATCCATTAAATGTGATGAATAAAAAATCGTCTTACCTTGCGCAGCCAATTGCGCTAAAATTTCTTTGAAAATCATTACACTATTTGCATCCAGACCATTAATAGGCTCATCTAAAAATAAAATATCAGGATTATGTAATAAACTCGAAATAATTAGCAACTTTTGCTTCATTCCTTTTGAATACGAGGAAATACGCGAGTGATAAGCCTCACCTACGCCAAATAAGTCCATTAGCTGCTGTGACTTAGCCGTTGCTATCTCTAAATCTAATTTATACAACTGCCCGATAAACGTTAAATATTCATAGCCAGTTAAATTTTCATAGACATCTGCAATTTCCGGCACATACCCAATTTTCTGCTTATATTCGGTACCACTTTTCTTTATCTCTTGTTCAAACAGTTCAATTTCTCCACCGTAATCGCCTTCCATACCTAAAATCATTTTAATCGTTGTACTTTTACCTGCACCGTTCGGGCCAATGTAGCCAATAATCTCACCTTTAAAAACATGCAAATCAACTCCTTTTAATATCTCTTTATCACCATAAGACTTCGTCAAATTTCTGATTGTCAATATTTCTTGTTTTTCCAATATTGCTCCCCCTTTTTCGCTAGTAGTACTGTGTTATATGTTTTATTATAAGATAAAATTTACAATAAAACCCACAAAAATAGAGTACGTAAAATCCAATAAAGGAATTTCACGTACTCTCATCTAAACTTATGCGTTTACAGTTACACCGTATTTTGCTTTTGCTTCTTGGCGACGTTTGTGTAAAATCGGCTCTGTATAACCATTTGGTTGGTCATATCCTTTGAACACTAAATCATATGCTGCCTGGAAAGCTATTGACTCTTCATAATTTGCTGCCATAGGTCGGTATGTCGGGTCTTCCGCATTTTGCTCATCAACCACTTTTGCCATACGCTTCAATGTTTCCTCTACTTGCGCAACACTAGTAATACCATGGTGTAACCAGTTTGCTACATGCTGACTTGAAATTCGCAGAGTCGCTCGGTCTTCCATTAACCCGATATTATTAATGTCTGGCACTTTCGAACATCCAACTCCATGGTCAATCCAGCGCACAACATAGCCTAAAATTCCTTGTGCATTATTATCAAGCTCTTTTTGAATTTCCTCAGCCGACCAATCAGTTGTTTGAGAAACTGGCACTTGTAAAATCTGGTCCGTAAAGTCTTCCGATGAAATGCCTTTTTGAATATCTTTCACATTTACTTGATGATAATGTGTTGCATGCAACGTTGCAGCGGTAGGTGAAGGAACCCAAGCAGTATTGGCACCCGCTTTTGGATGGCCAATTTTTTGCGTAATCATATCCGCCATTAAATCAGGCATTGCCCACATTCCCTTACCTATTTGCGCTTTTCCTTGTAACCCAGCATCTAAGCCAACTACTACATTTGCTTTTTCATATGCAGTTAACCAAGTTGATGTTTTAATCTCACCCTTACGAATCATTGGTCCTACTTCCATCGACGTATGAATTTCATCACCCGTACGATCTAAGAAACCTGTATTAATAAAGACTACACGATCTTTTACTTCTTGAATGCATGATTGTAAGTTAAGTGATGTACGGCGTTCTTCGTCCATTACCCCAACCTTTAGCGTAAAGCGCTCTAGTCCAAGTAAGTCCTCAATACGCTCAAACAATGTATTAGTGAATGCAACTTCTTTCGGTCCATGCATCTTTGGCTTTACGATATAAACCGAACCCTTTTGAGAGTTTTTATATAAACCATTACCGATAACATCATGTTTCGAAATTAAGCTTGTAATTACACCATCCAAAATCCCCTCAGGAATTTCTACCCCGTCGTGATCTAGGATTGCAGGATTTGTCATTAAATGACCTACATTTCGCACGAACATTAATGAACGCCCAGGTAACGTAATTATTTCACCATCCAAACCTGTATATTGGCGATCAGGGTTTAATTTACGCGTCACAACCTTCGCGCCCTTTGTGAATTGCGTTTCTAAATCACCTTTAATAAGACCCAACCAATTCGTGTACACTTCGACTTTATCGTCTGCATCCACAGCTGCAACGGAATCTTCACAGTCCATAATTGTTGTAATTGCAGATTCCAATACAACATCCTTCACACCCGCTGCGTCCGTCTTACCAATCGGGCTTTCTGCATCAATTTGAATTTCGATATGCAAATCATTATTTTTTAGTAAAATAGCTGTTGGCGCTTCTTCCGTCCCATTATACCCAATAAATTTTTCTGGATTTTGAAGGCCTGAAATACGCCCATTCACTAATGTAATTTGCAAAGAGCCTTCACTTACTTCATATTTAATTGCGTCTACATGACTACCTTCAGCTAACGGAGCACTTTGATCTAAAAATTCTTTTGAATAAGAAATTACTTGATTTCCTCGAACTGGATTATACCCTTTACCTTTTTCAGCCCCACTATCCTCACTAATAACATCCGTTCCATATAATGCATCATAAAGGCTACCCCAACGTGCATTTGCTGCATTTATTGCATAGCGCGCATTACTCATAGGTACCACTAATTGTGGCCCAGCTTGAGATGCAATCGCATCATCAACATTTGCAGTAGCGATTTTAAATGGCTCTACTTTTGGCTCTAAGTAATTTATTTCTTGTAAAAATGCTTTATAGCTTTCAAAGCTATACTCTTTATTTTGTGTATGCCATGTGTTAATTTGATTTTGTAAAACATCACGATGCGCTAAAAGCTGTCTATTTACCGGTGCTAAATCATGCACTAATTGACCAAAGCCCTCCCAAAAGCTTTCTTCGTCAAGACTTGTGCCTGGTAAAGCTTTGCTATTAATAAATGCATATAAATTATCTGCTACTCGTAAATTCCCTATGTTCACATAATTCGTCATCGTTTAAATCCCCTTTGTATTTATAACGTTTAGAAGATATCTTCTATTACTCTTATTATAAATGCAACTGTATGTATAAATGGAATATATATTTAGAATATTCTTTATTCATTTTGGCTATAGAGCCAAAAAAAAAGACAAAAAAAGACCAATTCGCAAGCGTCCAAGCGAATTGGTCTTTCAAGATTTTAGCTGTTAAAGGCTAAAATTATTTTTGGATTGAAGCTACAACGCCAGCACCAACAGTACGTCCACCCTCACGGATAGAGAACTTAGTACCTTCTTCAAGAGCGATAGGAGCGATAAGCTCTACAGTCATCTCGATGTTGTCACCAGGCATTACCATTTCAACGCCTTCAGGTAAGTTACAAATACCAGTTACGTCAGTTGTACGGAAGTAGAACTGAGGACGGTAGTTAGTGAAGAATGGAGTATGACGTCCACCCTCTTCTTTAGATAATACATAAACTTCAGCTTTGAAGTTTGTGTGTGGAGTAATTGAGCCTGGTTTAGCTAATACTTGTCCACGTTGGATATCTTCACGAGCAATACCGCGTAGTAATGCACCGATGTTGTCACCAGCTTCAGCGTAATCTAATAATTTACGGAACATTTCAACACCTGTTACAGTAGTTGATTTAGCTTCTTCTTGGATTCCGATTACTTCAACAACGTCTCCAACTTTAACTTGTCCACGCTCAACACGACCAGTTGCAACTGTACCACGACCTGTGATAGAGAATACATCTTCGATTGGCATCATGAATGGTTTGTCAGTTTGACGTTCTGGAGTTGGGATGTAAGAATCTACAGCGTCCATTAATTCAATAATTTTAGCTTCCCACTCTTCTTCGCCTTCTAGAGCTTTAAGAGCAGAACCTTTGATTACTGGTAGGTCGTCGCCTGGGAAGTCATATTCAGTTAGTAAGTCACGGATTTCCATTTCTACTAACTCTAATAATTCTTCGTCGTCAACCATATCACATTTGTTCATGAATACTAC
>JAZLIT010000045.1:0-39561 GCA_045617525.1 Solibacillus sp.
TTTTTTGTAATATTATAATATCTTGATAATTGTAAATGCGATGCCCTGAAGAAGGATTCTTTTCTGGTCGTAATAAACCAATTTCATCATAGTAATGTAAAGTAGGAATAGGTATTCCTGTTTTTTCTGAAAACTCCCCAATGGAAAACTTGTTATTGTTATTCATCAAAATTCCTCCCATCAAAAGTATATGTTTATTATAAAACCTCAAGTAACTTGTGTTTCAAGGGAAAAATTTGAAAAATGATATATTGTTCCACTATCCCCATTAATTGGGAGGTTCAATCTAGCAGCCTAGACTTACAAGGATCTTAGCTGCTTTTTATTATTAGAAGAATTGCTGAAGATACAGGGTTTCATTTTGAAAATATAGATGACAAAACACTTTTACATAGGCAAAATATGTAATTATAAAGAGATTTGATAGCCGATACTCTATTTTTTAACTAATCTCTAATTAGAAGGAGCGATTAAAATGAACCTCAGCAAACAAATCAAAAAATACAGAACTAGGGAACAATTTTCGCAAGAAAAATTAGCTGAGAAATTATATGTTTCTCGACAAACCATTTCTAATTGGGAAAATGAAAGAAGTTACCCAGACATACACAATTTATTGTTAATGAGTGTTCTCTTTAATGTTTCTTTAGACGATTTAGTTAAAGGAGATGTAGAAATGATGAGAAATGAACTTCAAAATGCTCAGATGAATAAATGGACTATCTCAATGGTAACTTTTATTTTATTAGGAGCAATTTCGATTGGGCCAATGATGAATTGGTTTGGAACAAAAGGGCTTCTGGTTTCATTCTTCTTAATAGCCTGCTCACTTTATTCAGCTCATAAAGTAGAGAATTTCAAAAAGAAACATAATTTAAAGACTTACGAAGAGATTTTAGCTTTTCAGGAAGGACGTCAGCTAACAGATGAAGAAAAAGGAGAAGGGCTTAAAAAGAATAAATATATAAAGGTTATGCTGGTTATGTCATCTGGTTTAATTGCTGGAATATTAACGTGGTTAAGTTTAACTTTTTTTAATCTATAACATCTAATGATTCATACATTCACATACAAATAACGATCCAAAATACAAGTTTGTGGGCATAAGGAAAATCCGTAAACGCTGTTACATCAACGTTTACGGATTTTTCTATGGAACATTGTTTATACGTGATTCTATGCACGTTTCTATAAAATCACTCTTAGCAGTAGTTGGAGCGTATTTTGTGGAATGGCGCAGCGTTGGCTTCGTTGCATAAAATCTTGCATAATGTTGGCAGGGCCCCAGATATTGAAAATCAACTTTCTAAAGGGAAAAACAGCAAAAAACCAATCGTTTTCCGATTCTAAAAGGGACCCGATTTCTATTATAAGATGCCATATGTTTTAGCATTTATTTCTCTTCATAAACTAAGCGTAAAACAATATTGTTGCGATATATTTGCGTGCCTCTGCTGTCGTCAACAATAGCGTGGCACTCGTTTCTTTTGGTGAGGTGAATTCAATAAACATGCCACTTAACGTTTCTTTAATATGAAGGATTTCATAACCTTCGTCAAAGTAATGATCCACCTTGCTTTTTTCCTCTAGAAATTCCTTATATTCAGACATAGTTTAAGCCTCCTTATTTAGCACCTACACCAATTCCATAATTATTTATCACAGCTTGTCGTTCATTCCATGTCATACTTGGTAACGAACTTTTTAATTCAATCATTTCGATGGCACCATCAACAGGGCAAACAATTGAACATAGGTTACATCCTACACAATCTTCCTCACGAACCTTTAACATCGGCTGACCATCAGCTCCAACATATCGTTCAATGCATTGATGCGATGTATCTTCGCATGCAATATGGCATTTATTGCAGTTAATGCACACGTCATTTTTAATGTTTGCTACAACTTTATAATTTAAGTCTAGATCGCCCCAATCGGAATATTTAGGAACTGTTTTACCGACAATATCCATGACAGATGCAATGCCTTTTTCATCTAAATAGTTACTTAACCCATCAATCATATCTTCAACAATGCTAAAGCCGTGATGCATCGCTGCAGTACAAACTTGAACACCCGTTGCGCCCATCAATAAAAATTCAGCAGCATCTTGCCAATTTGAAATTCCACCAATACCTGAAATCGGGATGTTAATATGAGGATTTCTTGCACATTCGCCCACCATGTTTAATGCAATAGGTTTCACCGCTGGACCACAATAGCCACCGTGTGCACCCATGCCACCTACATGCGGGATCGTATTCCAAGTGTTTAAATCGACACCCGCTAAACTGTTAATTGTATTAATCATGCTAATTGCATCCGCTCCACCTTCAACAGCAGCACGTGCAGTCGCCGTGATATCTGTAATATTTGGTGTAAGTTTTACAATGACTGGAACTTGCGCTACTTCCTTTACCCAGAACGTTTGCTTTTCAACAAGTTCCGGTACTTGACCAGAGGCAGCACCCATCCCTCGCTCAGCCATGCCGTGCGGGCAACCAAAGTTTAATTCAAAGCCGTCTACACCTACATCCTGCACGCGCTTTACAATTTCATGCCACTTATCTTGCTGTGGTTCCACCATTAGCGACGCAATAATTGTATGGTTTGGGAATCTCTTTTTCGTCTCATAAATTTCCTTCAAATTAACTTCCAAAGGGCGATCTGTTATTAACTCAATATTATTAAAGCCGGCTACTCTTTGCCCGTTAAAGCTAACAGCAGCAAAGCGTGAAGAAACGTTTAAAATCGGATCACCAAGTGTTTTCCAAACCGCGCCACCCCAGCCAGCTTCAAATGCTCGCTGCACTTGATAGCCAGAGTTTGTTGGAGGAGCTGATGCAAGCCAAAATGGATTAGGTGATTTTATTCCCGCAAAATTAATACTTAAGTCGGCCATACACTTTCCCCTCTTTCTTATGCAATTTCAACTTCTAATTTAAATGACTGCTGAACAGACTTAGCTGCTATTTTCCCTTGTTCGACCGCTGATACAACCATCGCTTCTCCTTGTCCATGACCGAAAATAGCATCGCCACACGCAAAGATTTTTTCTTGTGATGTATGCATACCTTCATCAACCTTCACGACACCATACGTATTTTCTACTTCAAATTGTTCAATAAGCGTTTCATAACGAGATTGCCCAATTGCGCGAATAACAACATCGACATCCATTATAAAATCAGAACCTTCTATTGCTACTGGCTTTTGCCGTCCATCTGCTCCTACTGTATCTAACGTCATTTTCGCGCATTTCAATCCTGTTACCTGGCCTTCTTTTCCAATAATTTCAAGCGGTGCAGTTAACCATTTAAATTCAACACCATCTTGCTTTGCAAAGTCATATTCAAATTGATAGGCTGTCATCTCTTTTTGTGTACGACGATAAATAATTTGAACATTAGCAGCTCCTAATCGAACAGCCGTTGTTGCCGCATCAATGGCTGTATTACCAGCTCCAATGACCGCGACTGTTTTACCTTGCAAATGCGTTGATGGTTTATTGATTTTTGTGTCTTTCACAAAATCAATTGCATCGTAAACGCCTTTTAGCTGTTCTCCTTCAATGCCTATATTCGGAACATTGCTCATACCAATCGCAAGAATAATTCGATCATAGTTATCCACTAGCTCTTTCACCGAAATATCTTCACCTACTCGACAGCTCGTTTTAATTTCAACACCTAATTGTTTTATTTGCTCTACTTCCCATTCAACGATTTCTGTCGGTAAACGGAATGATACTATTCCATAACGACCTAGTCCGCCAGCCTCTTTCTCTGCTTCGTAAATCGTTGTTTTAAAACCTGCACGACTTAACTCTCTAGCGGCAGCTAATCCTGCTGGACCACTGCCTACAATGGCAACCGTTTTACCGTTACTAGCACCTGGTTCAAACAGCTGTTTCTTTTGCTGTATTGCCCAGTCCGTTGAATAACGCTGCAGGTTTCCGATTTGAATCGGTTTCGATACGCCGTTTAAAACACATGCACCCTCACAAAGTTCTTCTGTTGGGCAAACTCGAGCACAGCTAGCGCCAAGTGGATTTGCATCTAAAATTGTTTTCGCAGAGCCAAGCATATTATTAGAAGCTATTTTTTTAATAAAGTTCGGAATTGCAATACTCGTCGGGCATACTTTGATGCATGGTGCATCATAACAATAAAGACAACGATTTGCTTCAATAACCGCATCAGTCTTTGTTAACCCTTTTTGAATTTCCGTGAAATTATCTACTAAATTCAAAGAAATATTTCCTCCAGTTATACTACTCATCATTCTCTCCCCCTTCAAAACAACCTCACGTTAATTTGATAAAGCAGCTTCTAATAATGCTTCTTTTGGCGCTACTCGTTTAATATATTTCCCGCCACCAATTGTGCCGACAAATTGTTTATCTTTCACAATGAATTCACCACGTAATAATACACTTACAGGTTCTCCAGTTACCTCTAACCCTTCAAACGGATTGTAGTCTACGTTCATATGGTGTGTTTTTGCAGAAATTGTACGTTTGGCATTCGGATCAAAAATCACAATATCTGCGTCCGAACCTATTGCAATCGTGCCTTTTTGCGGATATAAGCCAAAGATTTTAGCTGCACTCGTTGAAACAGCATCAACAAAGTCATTAATAGATAAACGCCCTTTACACACACCCTCTGAATACATTACCGCTATACGATCCTCAATAAACGGACCACCATTCGGTATTTTAGAAAAGTCATTTATCCCTAATTGCTTTTTACCGTTAAAGTTAAATGAACATTGATCTGAACCGATTGTTTGCAGTTGTTTTGCTTTTAATGCATTCCATAGCGGTTCTTGATGTGATTTTGGTCTTAACGGTGGTGACCAAACATATTTCGCCCCTTCAAAGCCTGGCTGTGCAAGTAAAGATTGATCGAGCGTTAAGTATGGTGGACAGGTTTCACCATATACATCGTAGCCTTTTTCGCGTGCGCGAATAATTTCATCGACAGCCTCTTTACACGTTACATGTACAACATAAAGTTTGGCGCCAGCAATATGAGCTAACTCAATTGCACGCTTCGTTGCCTCACCTTCTATTTCTGGTGGGCGTGTTAACGCATGATAAATCGGTGCTGTATTTCCTAATTGCTTCGCCTCTTCCACTAATTCATCAATAACCGAGCCGTTTTCACAATGCACCATGACAACTGCGCCTATTTCTTTACCAATTTTAAATGCTTTAAATAATGTACGATCAGAGGATTGGAACTCTTTCGCATAGGCCATAAATACCTTAATAGAAGTAATCCCTTCCTGCTCCAATAAAATAGGTAACTCTTTTTCCGTTTCTTCATTTAAATCGGTAATCATTAAATGGAACCCGTAATCGATAACAGCTTTCCCTGTGGCTTTCTCATGCCACTTTTCAACAGCTGTCCCTAGTTTTGTTTCACCAGCTGTTAATGCAAAATCTAAAATTGTTGTCGTACCACCAAATGCCGCAGCAATTGTACCCGACTTCCAATCGTCATCCGTAACCGTATTGTTAAAAGGCATATCTAAATGTGTGTGTGGATCAATCCCACCCGGAAATACATACTTACCTGTAGCATCAACTACTTCTGCCTCACTATCAGAAATATCTTTTGCAATTTGAACGATTTTTCCACCTTCAATTAAAAGATCTCCTACATAGCTATCCGTAGCTGTTACCACGGTACCGCCCTTAATAATCTTCTTCATATATGTAACTCCCCTTTATTTAAATTTATTTTTAAATGAAAGCTTTAGACTGCGGAACACATTGTCTTTATAAAGTAAGTAATTTAAATAACCTTTATTTCACTCGAATAGATTTTTTGTAGGCTTAATACCGTATTTAGTAAGATGTTTGCTCCTTTCGCACAATCTTCATATGGCGTCACTTCTTCCTCGCAATGGCTTTTTCCATTAATACTTGGCACAAAAATCATGGCTGTAGGTGCAATAGATGCTATAAATTGCGCATCATGACCTGCGCCGCTGTATAGTCGCTTCGATGAATAGCCAAATTTTGAACTAGCTAATTCGATTTGCGCACATATTTCAGAATCAAATACAACTGTGTCACGTCCCCAAAGCTTTTGAGATGAAACCGAACAGCCTGATTTTTCAGCTGGTAAATTTATAATCATTTGCTCTACTTGCTGTATTTTCAAAGGGTCTTTATGTCTCGCATCAATCGTAAAGATAACTTTATTTGGAATGACGGTATGAATATTTGGTGTTACATTTACACGGCCAATGGTATAAACTAGCTCTTCATCGATTGCACCAAACTGTTCTATTAATAATGAAATAATTTTTGTGGCTAAAAATAACGGATCCTTCCGCATGCTCATCGGTGTTGTTCCCGCATGATCAGACTCTCCACTTATTGTCACTTCATAGCAGCACATACCAAGTACACCTTCTACAACACCAATTTCAATTTGCTCTGCTTCTAAAATTGGCCCTTGTTCTATATGTAGTTCCACAAATGCAGAAGCTTCTTTTAGTCCGTTTTCAGCGCTACCTTCATAGCCACTTTCATTTAATGCTTGTAAAAATGTAATGCCATTTTTATCAGTAGATTGCAGCATTTTTCCTTTATCAAATTTATTTGTAATGACGCCAGAACTCATCATTGCCGGATCAAATCTAGCGCCTTCTTCATTCGTGAAATTAACGATTGTAATAGGGATATCTAATTCAATATTGTGATCTATAATCGAGCGTACTACCTCTAACGCCGTGATTACACCTAATGCTCCATCAAATCTTCCGCCCTTCACGACTGAATCTAAATGTGAGCCTAATGCAATCGGTGGCAAATCGCTTTTGCCGGGAAGTGTTGCATACATGTTCGCCATATCGTCACTTTTCACAGTTAACCCTAGTTCTTCACAACAAGCTTTGAAATAATCTCTTGCAGCAATGTCCTCTTGTGAAAAGCAAAGTCTTGTAACGCCTTTATTTTCTGTTGCACCAAATTGGCTGAACATCTCGATTGTTTCCACCAAGCGTTCTTGATTACATTTATACACGTTTCATCCCCCCAGTTAAGTTAGAAAATTCAACACTATTATATTTAAACTATTTTATTGTATAATTACTTTACAATATATGAGCATTTTCCCTAAAAAAACCATGCAATTGCACATATTTGATGTTACTTTTCCTGACATTCATAACGAAGGAGGTTTTCAAATGACCACTACAGTAAAAGAACTTCTTCATGCACCTGAATTTCAATGTTTGCAGTTAGTTGCTGGCGCAGGCGGATTAAATCGAAAATTAATAGGAATAAACGTTATCGAGAGCGATGATTTAATTTCATTTTGCCGGCCAAATGAGTTAATTGTGACAACTGGTATCCAAATGAAAGACGATTTACACCAACTAGAACTGCTAATACGGCAGTCATATCAGCAAAAGGTTTCAGGTTTTATCATTAACATCGGGCCTTACATTAAAGAAGTGACAACATCCATTTTGCAATTTGCAGACGATCACCATTTCCCACTCTTTTTATTGGAATGGAAATATCGCGTTGCAGACCTTTTAAAAAACACCATTGAATTACTCTCACTTAATCAATCATCCCAACAAGAGAATGAACAAAAGCTTCTTTATAATTTAATATTCCGCAGCGAAAACCCACGTATTGAAATTGAAAAGCACTTAGTCCAACACGGTATCCCTGCAGGAGCTGAACTCGGCATTATTATTTGCACGACAAAAAATTTCAATCATTCCATCACAAAATACACTGACATTATTATTCATGAATTTTTTAATCGCTATAATACATTTTTATCGCTAAAGCATAATAACGAATTAATTTTCTTAATAAATAAGAAAGAAGTGAAAACTAGTCGTATTCCATTTTCTAAAACAGTTGAAAAAATTTACGAGAAGGCGACCGAAAAAAATGGAGAGCTTGAACTCGTAATCGGTATGGGGAACTTTTATACAAATTTTAAAAAGGTTTCAACTAGTTATAACGAAGCATTAACGGTCATTCATTTAGTGAAACATCATAAAAATTCATTTATTCTAAAACACAAGGAAATCGGTACATATAAAATTCTGATGAACTTTCCCGATCAATCCATTATCAAAAGTTTCCAACAGGATATGCTGGGACAATTGTATTTTTACGATCAACTTCACAACACAGATTTTGCGGAGTTTCTACGTATCTACCTTGATGAAAATGGCAGTGCAAATAAAATTAGTAAAAGACTATTTATCCATCGCAATACAGTCGCATATAAAATCAATAAAATCGAACTGTTATTAGATGTAGATTTAAACAATACATTTGCGCGTACAAATTTGAGCGTCGCCTTTATGATTGAGGATATCCTCGACCAAAAGGAAAATTAACTCGACCTGCGTTGCACCTTGTGCATGTGCACAAATTAATTAGTCTGAATATTCATTGTTTTATAATATGTAAGTTGTTATGCTTTCTTTAAAATTTAGTCAAAGAGGGAGAAATCATAATGAGTGAATACTTATCAATTAAAGAAAATGATAAAAAGCACGTTTTACGTTCGTGGACAAAACAAGGAAATGCTAATCCTAAATCAATTAGCAGAGCTGAAGGTGTTTACTTTTGGGACGATGCAGACAATCGTTATATGGATATGAGCTCTCAGTTAGTGTACGTAAACGTCGGACACCAACACCCAAAATTATTAAAAGCATTCCAAGAAATCGGTACGTATCCACTAGCAGGTCCATCATTTGCGACTAAACCTAAATCAGATTTATCAAAAAAGATTATTGAACTTGCACCTTCTAATATGGCAAAAATCTTTTATACATCTGGTGGAGCAGAAGCAAATGATCATGCGATTAAAATTGCGCGAATGTATTCTGGACGCTATAAAATTTTCTCCCGCTATCGTTCTTATCACGGGGCAACATTTGGAGCCGGAAATTTAACAGGCGAAAGTCGCCGCTTCCCTTCCGAGCCTGGATTACCTGGCTTCATTAAGTTTGAAGTACCTTATTTATACCGCGAAGTAATTGATTTTGAGAGCGAGGAAGCAGCCACTAACTATTACGTAAGTAAGCTTCGTAATCAAATTTTATACGAAGGTTCACAATCAATCGCAGCACTTTTTTTAGAGCCTATTCCGGGAAGTAACGGTGTATTAATCCCACCACAAGGCTATTTAGAAGGGGTTCGCGCATTATGTGACGAATTCGGTATTTTACTAATTTGCGATGAAGTCATGACTGGTTTTGGCCGAACAGGTAAGGCATTTTCAGTCGACCATTACGATTTCAAACCCGATATTATTACATTCGCTAAAGGGGTTACATCAGGCTATGCACCTCTTGGCGGCGTAATCGTCAGCAAGGAAATTGCACATTATTTCGACGACGAAGTATTAATGACCGGCCTCACTTATAGTGGTCATACAATGTGTACACAAATTGGCGTAGCAAATCTCGAGGTATACGAAGAAGAAAATATCTTTGAGAACGTTGAAAAAATGGCACCTATTTTAAAACAACGCCTAGAACAATTATTAACCTTTGAAAGCGTAGGTGAAGTTCGGGCTATCGGCCTTTTTGCCGGTATTGAAATGGTATCGAACAAACAATCTAAGACGCCGATTATTCAATACGGGCTTGATTATGGTAAAGATCCTGTTGGTCTGATGGGGAAATTAATAGCGATGCTTAGTGCAAACGGTTTTTATACGTACTCACACGAATCTACAGTCATCATTGCCCCTCCACTAATCATTACTGAACCACAAATTCATGAGGCAATGGATATTTTCGAAGCTACTTTAAAAGCCTTCGAAACTGAAGTATTATTTCCAACGCTAGCACTATCATTATAGGAGGTTTTACATTGGAACAATTTTTTTATGAACAGCCCGTAGCCATCGATTTCGGTTTCGGAAAGTTAACTAAGCTACCAGAAATTATTAAGCAATTCGATTATAAAAAAGGACTATTAATAAGCACACCTTCCATGGTGAAGAATGGCACAGCAAATAAATTACTTGAATTATGCGACGGCAAATTAGTCGGTATTTTTTCAGATATCCAACCCAATCCAACACTAAAAAATACCGATGACTGTGCAAGTGTACTTCGTAATCATGATTATGATTTTGCAGTAGCTATTGGTGGTGGGAGTATTTTAGATTGCGCGAAAGTAGCTTGCTTTATGGCCACAACAACCGATGCCACTAGTCTTTATTTTTATAAAGAGAAACTTGTTGATCAGCCAGGCATTCCTTTAATCGCCATCCCAACAACATCGGGAACAGCTAGTGAGATTACCTCTGCCTCTGTATTGACCGATACAGAAAAAGGGGTAAAGGCTCCGATGAATTATAAATATTTTTACCCTAAGTATGCCCTTATAGATCCTGAGCTGACATTAAGCTGTCCACCTACTGTAACTGCAGCTAGTGGAATCGATGTTTTAGCACATTCACTAGAAGCATTTTATGGTAAAAAGCATCAACCCTATACGGACATGGCCGCAGAGAAGGCTGCAAAATTAGTGTTCGAAAACTTATTAACAGTCTATAAGGATCCTTCTAACGTTGAGGCTCGCGTTAATATGAGCTTAGCTTCTGTCACTGCAGGCTTAGCATTTAACTTAACGCAAACAGCAGCAGCACACGCTTGTTCTTATCCATTAACGCAAAATTTCGGCATCACTCATGGCGAAGCATGTGCATTTACACTTGCTGCTTTTTGGCGCCTAAACAGTAGAAGTGATGATGAATACGTCCGTAATCGTCTACAGCAATTCAGTAAAAATTGTGGCTTTAAAGATGCCAATTCATTAGCTGACTTTATTGATTACATGAAACAAGAAATGGGTCTATGTATGGTGTTAGAGGATGTTGGGGTCACATCAGCCGAATTGTTAGATGAGCTGGTTTCAAATAGCTTTGCACCAAATATGCAAAACAATCCAGTGGACATCACACCTAGTCTATTAAAAGAATTTTATCAATCTTTAGTTCCAGCTTCTGTAACCGAATAGTCTATTTAAAGCCTATGATACTTTCGACAGTATCTTAGGCTTTTTTAATTAAACGCAGCAAAAAAGGGACATAGTGCATCACTGACTATCTCCCTTTAAACTTCTATAAACTTTTCTTTCAACATGTATAACACCTTTCCTGTGTATTAATTCGCTTTGTGTTTTACTAATTCATAAGCTTGAATCGCTAATTGTAACGCCAGCCGGTTTTGCATACACATATAATCTTCGCCAAGCAACTCTTTTATTTTTTCAAGGCGATAATATAATGACTGTCTCACAATATGCAATTCATCTGCAACAGATTGCATTGAACCATCTCTCTCCAAATAGACCTTTAATGTTTTCAATAAATCACTTTTCTTTTTTTGATCTTCTTCAATTATTAAACCTAGATGCCTTATTATATAAGATTCCAGCATTCCTTTTTCATGTAAATTTATCAGAAGCTGAAATGCACCTAAATCATCATAAAAAACAGTAGAAGCTTTAAATAATGATTTTAAAAATATCGATTTCGATGCCTCCTCATAACAACAGTACGCATGATTAAACCCTTTACTAGATGAACTAATACCCATATAAATTTCTAACTCTTCACACTTATCTCGGTTTATTACTCGATTAATCTTCTTCACAATGCTCTGCAACATTTCTTTTTTAGCAAGCTGTTCTTTTCTCGTTTTTACTGACACTAAATCAAACACCAACAAAACAATTTGATGCTGATGAACATCCGCAAAAATACGGAATGAGTGTTGTTCAAATATCGTTTTAACAATATCCAAATAGTGCATCGCTAACCGGTGATTCATATCTATTGATGATTTCTCATCATTTACGCTTTTCATTTCTAGAACGCATACCTGATAACCGAGATTGCTTAACGTTTTAAATTCTGTCTGCCCTAATTGAGAACGTATTAATAGTTCATCCGTCCATTGATTTCGAATTAAATCCGCCAACCAATAATTCTTTGAAACTAGTTCCCTTTCAAAGTGTCTTTCATGTATTACATGCTCGGTTGTTAAAGTTGAATTCCCACCCATAATTTTCACCCTTTCTTCTAACTTTATGTCGAATCACCAAGAAGAGCTTATTAACGGTATTTCCGGAAATAAAAAATAACATAGGAATTATTTTTATCAGTTTAATAGATAGGTGATTTGTAATATATAGACATACCTATAAATTTTATTATGCACTTGCACATATATTGCGTAAGGTTTCCAAACATAATAAAACAACAAATAAAAAAAACGACCTTAAAAGCGCGTAGCTTTTAAGGTCATCTCTACTTATTTTCCTAAAACCATATCCATGATTTCATTTGTATAGCTCTTTTTAATATCAGCTGCTTCTTTAATAACACCATATTTAAGGGCAATATCTGCAGTTTGTTGGTACATATCCTCATCAATGACACCAATATTAGCACTATCGAAGCCTTCAGGTACTACTAACTTCGCTACTTCCTTCATCATAATTAATTGGTGTTCCTTCGTTGTACTACCTTCCTCAGCTTGAGCCATGATAATGTCTACAGCTTCTTCTGGATTTTTAATTGCATCTTGCCAGCCTTTAATTGAAGCTTTCACAAATGCTGCTGCAGATTCTTTATTGTCTTTTAACCAATCAGAGTTTGCGAATAAATTATCCTCAAGCATTGCAACACCTTCTTCGTTCATGTCGATAACGTTTAATTCACTTTCATTTACACCTGAAGCAAGTACAATGTGATATTCGTTATAAGTCATTACCGAAGCAGCATCTAATTCTCCCGTTAAAAATTGATCCATCGTGAATGCTTGCTTAACAAAATCAAGATCTTTATTTTTATCTAATTTATATTTATCAAATAACGCTAATAACTCGAATTCATTACCGCCCATCCAGTTACCTACGCTTTTACCTTTCAAATCTGCAGCACTCGCAATACCTGAATCCTTCATCGTAACAAGTTGTAATCCACTCTGTTGATAAATCTGAGCAATTTCAACTAAAGGCATTCCTTGTTCTTGGTGAGGCAATAAACTCGCTACCCAGTCAACACCGATTTGCGCTGATCCATTCGCTACTTGTTGTTCAGGAACAATATCAGGCCCACCAGGTGCAATCGTTACATTAAGCCCAGCATCTTTATAATAGCCTTTTTCTAAAGCCACAAAGTATCCCGCAAATTGTGCTTGTGGAACCCATTTCAATTGAAGTGTTATAGGTGTTCCATCCGCCGATTCATTTTCATCACTACACCCTGCTAGCATTAAAACGACTACAAATAAAGCCACCAACAATGATTGATATTTATTTTTCATTTTTCTTGTCATTGATATTTCCCCCTCTATTTGTTGTTTTATTGTTTACCTGGCTTTCCGGTAGCAATAGCTATTCCCAAAACCAAATTCAACCATAGTTCCATTCAGCATGCTGGGCCCCTTAGCTTACGTCCTTTCCGAAGGGTGCCATTGCATAAATATTTTTTCTAACACCTCAATGATTAAGTAAAACAGTATGCCAACAATAGAGGCAATCACAATACATGCCCAACCTAGAGGCATTTGCGCAACCTTGATGGAGTTCGATAAAAGATAACCTAACCCTTTAGAAGCGTAGAAAAACTCGCCCACTATTGCGCCAATCATACTTGCAGTTGCATTAATTTTTAGTGCTGTAAAAACATAGGGCAAGCTATTTATGATGCGTAAATAGCGAAACACTTGCATTTTATTGGCCGCATAGGAATACATCAAATCAAGTGACAACGGATTAACATTCACCATACCTTTATGCGCATTAACAGCCATCGCTACCATCGTTATCACCGTTACAATCGCTACACGTGAGCCAATTCCGCTACCAAACCATAAATTCATGATTGGGGCTAACGCAACAATCGGGACTGCATTTAACGCAACCACAAACGTTAAACCTACTTTCCCCCACTTTGGATACCCAGTTGCAATTAGCGCAACCACAAAGCCCAACCCCGACCCAAGCAATAAGCCAAGAAAAGCCTCTAAAAATGTATAGCCGGTAAAGTTAAGTAGTGTAGAGGCATTATCCTTAATGGCTTCTAAAATGACAGATGGTAGTGGTAGTTGGTACGTTTTTAAATTGAATATTGAATGAAAAAACTGAACTTCCCACAGCACGAAAAACAGTATTCCTGCAAATAATGGTAGTACAACGCTTGCGAAGTTTCCCCGGACTTTTTTGAGCAAATGACTGGTAATAGAAGGCGTCTTTTTTAACATTTCACCTTCTTGTTCTACCGGTTTCTTCAACCATACATCTTGAAGAGCCTTCTCCCTCATTTGTCATCCCCTCCAGTCTTCCTGAACTCTGGCTGCCAAGGTGTTACAAGCCGTTCAATCAAGCTAATTACTAAGTAACTTAGTAGACCTAAAACAGCACCAGTAATAACCGTTACCCAAAACATATACGCATGCGAAGAACCGTAATAAAGGTTGCGCAACATAATAACGCCAATACCTTCAGTTGCACCCATTAATTCAACTAAAATTGCACCTGTTACTGCTAAAGGACCTGCTATTTTCAATCCCGTGAATAAACTAGGAAGTGCTTGTGGTAAACGCAGCTTCCAATAAATCATCCATGGCTTTGCTGCATATGAATACATTAATTCCACACTTGATACGTCCGCACTTCTTAGCCCTCGTAATACATTAAGTACAACAGGGAAAAACGTCATAAAGCCAGCAATAATGACGCGTGCCATACCATCATCGTGTACAATCCCGTAAACAATTGGCGCTAACCCTAAAATAGGAATCATTTGTGAAGCCACAATATAAGGAAATGCCATTTGTTCGATCCATTTTGTTGAACTCATCACAATCGCCACAATTACGCCAACGATTGTTCCAAGTGCAAAACCATAAAAAGCACTTTTAAACGTAATAAACGCTTGTGTAAATAACGTGCTACTATACTCTGCAAATGTAATTGCTAACTCGTGCAAATACGGTAGTTTCGATTGTGCTAGCGGAACTTCTGCTACATTTAATAAATACCAGGAAAGAGTTTGCCAAATTAGTATTAAGCAAACAAGCCATACAAACGTCGGCATCGAGCGTTTCAATATGCCCTGCATTTTCATAGGCTACACCCCTTCAAAGCTATTTCGAATATCCGTAATCAATTGATAGAATTCCGGACTTTCACGCATTTCAGCTGTACGAGGTCTTGGTAGCGGAACTTCAACAACTTTCGTTAACCTGCCTGGATGTGGAGATAACACGAAAATACGATCTGATAAGAAAATTGCTTCTGGAATACTATGCGTCACAAATACGACCGTGTTTCCCGTTTCACTCCAAATAGACAATAGTTCTTCGTTCAACCGTTCACGTGAAAATTCATCAAGTGCTGAAAACGGTTCATCCATCAACAAGATTTCAGGCTCAATCGCTAGTGCTCGTGCGATCGCTACACGTTGTTGCATCCCACCACTTAATTGCCAAGGATACTTATCTTTAAATTTCGTGAGCCCGACTAATTCCAACAAGTTATCCACACGTTTATTTTGCTCTTCTTTATTTATTTTCATAATTTCCAGCGGCATCGTAATATTTTTCTTCACTTTGCGCCAGTCATACAGAACGGGACTTTGAAAGACAATGCCATATTTCTGCGCGAGTCGTGCCTCCTTTGCCGTAGATCCTGAAATTTTAATGTTGCCATTCGTTGGCTGAATTAAATCTGCCATTATTCGAAGCAAGGTTGTTTTGCCACAGCCTGAAGGTCCAAGGAGCGAGATAAATTCCCCTTTTTTAATATCTACAGTGACATCCTTTAATGCGATAACCTCTGTTGCCCCCGTTTGATAATGCATGCTCACATGATTAATCTCAATTTCTGGTGTGTCTTCTCTTAACAATGTCATAAAACCACTCCTTTCGATCGTAAACGTGAGTAAATCCTAGCAACTAAAGGTAATTATTAACAAATTATATATCCACACGCTACATCGTTTCACTAGACAAAATGTAAAAAATTACAGGATGCTGGCAAGAATTTATTTTTCTAATAAAATGAAGCCCTTGCATGCAGAATATAAAAAAGCATGGACCCCCTTTTATCTAAGGGTTTCCATGCTACTACGTGTACCTAAATTACTCTTGTGCAGTTTTTCTATCTAGTGTAAATCTTCGCGAGTTCAAGCGGTTTATGCGCTGCTATTTCCCTTTACCTATACTATAAACACAAAAACGCCTCCCACATGGAAGGCGTTCATAACAGTTATTTAAAATCCGTAAACCGAGCGTGCATGCTTCGAAATTAAACGATAGCCACGTGTTTCGATTGGCGCAAATAATTCATTTGAATACACAGGCACCTCTAAAGAATCGATCGTCGCATCAATTTCTTGTGCTGTATCTATCGTTGCTAATAGATGAGAAAGGCGTAACATTTCAGCATCTTCTTCAATCTTTTTACGCTGTGCAGGCTTTAATAATTCAATCGATTCAATTACGCCATCGATTGAACCATATGTTTGAATAAGCTGAAGCGCTGTTTTTGGCCCAATTCCTTTAACACCAGGATAGCCATCACTTGAATCTCCCATAAAAGCCTTCACTTCCGCGAATTGCGTCGGTTCGATTGCATACTCCTCTTTGAAACGGTCATTCGTATACACGTCGTATTCGGTATACCCTTTTTTCGTGAAGGCAATCGTCGTTGATGGATTTAAAAGCTGCAATAAATCTTTATCGCCGCTAATAATCGTAATATCTACTTCATCTTTCCACTTCATCACCATTGAGCCAATTAAATCATCTGCCTCAATACCTTTTACGCCAAAGTTTTGCCAGCCTAGCATAGCTGAAACTTCCTTTGCTAAATCAAACTGTGGCTGCATCTCTACAGGTGGTGCTGGACGATTCGCTTTATAGCCTTCAAATAAATCATTGCGGAACGTATGTGAACCCATATCCCAGCATACCGCGATATGCGTTGGCTTCATTAAATTTTGCGCAGTTAAAACGTGACGTGCAAAACCTTGCACACCATTTGTGGGTGTTCCATCTTCTAATCGTATAAATTGATTCATTGCTGCAGACGCAAAAAATGAACGGAAAAGCAGCGCCATACCATCAACAATCATTAAGTGTTTTTTCATCGTAAATTCCTCGCTTTCTATCATTCAATCATTATAGCAAATTCCACACGACAACTTCGATTAAAACAAATCACAAATTTACTGAAAATTATTCCCACTCCTATGAAACCTTCTCACGCCAAAAGCAGTATACTTACTTATATAGAAGAAATTATTATTGGAGGTATGTACATGGGATTACTACGAGCAGGTATCGATGCAGCAGCAGGCGTTTTAGAAGATCAATGGCGTGATTACTTTTATTGCGAATCGATTCCAGCAACAACACTAGTTGTAAAGGGTGCTAAAAAAAATCCAAAGCGCTCATTATTTAAAAACAATGACACAAATATTATAAGTAACGGCTCCATTATTGCCATTAATGAAGGGCAAGCTATGGCCATTGTTGATCAAGGTAAGATAATCGAATTCTGTGCCGAGTCAGGGGAATTCCTTTTCGATACATCAACAGAATCAAGTGTTTTTTACGGGGACTTAAGCGAGACAATTGCAGAAAGCTTTAAAAACTTTGGCAAACGTATCGCATTCGGTGGCGATGCGCCAAAGGATATTCGCGTTTATTATTTCAACACGAAAGAAATTCCAGGCAATAAATACGGTACCCCTTCTCCAGTTCCATTCCGCGTAGTGGACAATAATATCGGCCTAGACATCGACATCTCAATTCGCACAAACGGCGAATACTCATTTAAAATCATTGACCCAATTTTGTTTTACACAAATGTTAGCGGGAACGTTGAATCTGAATTTAGCCGCGCGCAAATTGAAATGCAGTTACGTTCTGAGCTTTTAACAGCGCTACAACCTGCATTCGCTAAAATTTCAACGATGGGCATTCGATATAGTGCGCTTCCTGGTCATACAATGGAATTATCACATGCGCTGAACGAGGTCCTTTCAGAGAAATGGACAAACTTACGCGGCATTAAAATCATTTCTTTCGGTGTAAACACGGTAAGTGCATCAGAAGACGATGAAAAAATGATAAAGCAGCTTCAAAAAAATGCCGTACTTCGCAATCCAAACATGGCTGCAGCAGCACTGACTGGTGCCCAAGCAGACGCAATGCTATTAGCAGCTCAAAATGAAGGTGGCGCATTTACTGGCTTTGCTGGCATGAATATGGCGAACAGCACAGGTGGTATGAATGCTGGCCAATTATTTGAAATGGGTGCACAGCAACAAGCATCGAAAGCAAAAGCTCAACAAGCAGCAGGCTGGACTTGTTCTTGCGGCACACAAAACAGTGGGAAATTCTGTTCAAACTGCGGCTCTGGTCAACCCTCAAATGAAAGATGGACTTGCTCTTGCGGCACACAGAACAGTGGGAAATTCTGCTCAAACTGTGGCTCTGGTCAACCAGTAGCACAAGTAATCCAATGTGATAAATGCGGCTGGCAACCCGAGGCAGGTAACGCACCTAAATTCTGTCCAGAATGCGGCGATGCAATTACAGAAGCAGACATTAAATCTTAAGGAGTGATTGTAAATGAGCTTAAATGCGGAGGACATACAGCCAAGGGTAATAGAGGAAAACGACGCTAAATGTCCTTCCTGCTCAGCTGCAATTAAATTCGATCCATTAAGTGGGCTTCTCAAATGCCCCTATTGCCACTATGAGGAAGTAATTCCACTACCTGAGGCTGAACAAGATCTCGTTGCGCAGGAACTTGATTTTCATGAGGCAGTTGAACGTGGAAACTTTAATTGGGGCGAGGAAAAGAAAGCGGTTATTTGTAACTCATGTGCAGCTGAATCCATTTATGACGCCCTTGAAGTTGCCAACGTTTGCCCGTACTGCGGGTCTAATCATTTAATGGAAAGCTCCGCAGAAAATTCATTAGCGCCAAATGGTATCATTCCATTTAACGTTTCACATGAGCAGGCCAATGAAAATTCCAAGCGCTGGATTAAAGGCAAATGGTTTGCGCCAAACGAAGCAAAACGCACGGCTAAAGCTGATAATTTTGCTGGCATTTACTTACCTTACTGGACATTCGATAGTAAAACAGCCTCTCGCTATACAGCGCGTTACGGGAAACATCGTAGCGTGACAAATAGCCAAGGCAAAACAACTACGCGAACAGACTGGTATTCTACGAGTGGCTTTTATCAGGAATTTATCGACGACGAGCTAGTCCGTGCCACAAAACGCTACGACAGTGGCTTACTAGGTAGAATCGAGCCATTTGATACGCGTAAGCCAATCGCCTATACGCAGGATTATTTAACTGGCTATGTAGCCGAACGCTATAGTGTCGGTCTTGAAGATGGTTGGAAAATTGCGCAGAACAACATCCATTCGCATCTTGAAGGTCAAATTTCGAGTGTTGTGCGTCGCCGTCATCGTGCAGATGTCGTCTCAAGCGTTCGATTCTCAACCGTCCACTCAGACGTCACGTATAAATATATAATGCTGCCAATTTGGCTATCCTCTTATCGCTATAAAGAGAAAGCTTATCAATTTTTAGTGAACGGACAAACCGGTAAAGTAGGGGGCGAATCCCCTATTTCGGCAATAAAAGTTACATTCGCTACACTAACTGCACTCATTATCATTGCAGTCGTTTATTTTTATTACCAACAATAAAAGAGGGCTCATTTCGCAAAAAATGAGCCCTCTTTTTATGCAAATTCCACAATAATCTTAATTTCCACGTTGCCCTTTAATGCTTTGCTAATCATACATGTCTGCTCTGCTTTCATCGCTAAACGCCCGGCCATCTTTTCATTACGCTCATTACTTTCAGCCAGTGCAATCGTCAGCCGATGAATGATTGCCTCATATGTAAATACGCCATTTGTGACATCAACAACGCCTTCACTTTCCATGCTTAGCTTAGCATCAATGCGTGCACGCTCTAGCATCGCCGCGAGCGAAATAATATAGCATGTTGCCGAAGCCCCGAGCAGCATCTCATCTGGATTAGTGCCTACACCCGGCCCTTCCATCTCCTCAGGAATTGAAATGTCCGTTTTTAACTTCTTTGCCTCAAGCGTCCCGACATCATTTCTGCCGCCTGCCCAATTCAAGGCCATTTTAAAGCTATGCTTCATCTCATCACCATCTTTTCTGACATAAACCGATATAATTTACTATACCATGTACAATTTGGATGGGGTATTTTTTACTTTGCCTTTTTTTGGATCAACGCATTTGATTTTCTTCCTTTAAAAGCTCTTACCATTTTACTTTTGCAAAATACCATATTTCATTTTTACGCGTTGTAATTTTTCACTAATGGGTTTTGTTAATAATAACAGGAAAATGACATTCGACACACAGTACACAATGGTAAATGGCACAGCTGTTCCAAGCGCTACTAAATAAGCCTCCCAGTTAAATACACCGTACAGTGAAACCGCTCCCCATACATCCATGCCGAACGAGAAAAAGATGCCTGCAAAAATCCCAAACAAAACAAGTGCCCATTTTTTGTGCATAACGCCTGTTTTGCCAAGTAACCCCGCAAAGAAACCAATCATTCCCCACGTAAACATTTGAAATGGTGTCCACGGACCTTGTCCAAAAAACATATTGGACACTAACGCCGACGTAGCGCCAGTTAAAAATCCTGCTTCTGCACCGAGCGAAAAACCAGTAATGGCAGTAATCGCTGCAACTGGTTTAAAGCCTGGTGTTACGATAAATAAACAGCGACCTGCTACTGAAAGGGCCGACATTACTGCAATCGTTAAAATTTCACGTGGCTGTGGTTTTCTCCGCTCAAATGATATAAAAAACGGCACACATGCCAAAATCATTATGACGATTGAAATAAAATAATATTTTCGGTCATTAAGTACCGTAATCCCCAAATACATGACGAGGGGAATGATCACAAAAAAGATGATGTATGAAATGATTACACGGGAACGACTTTTTTGCATAGCTGCACCACGTCCTCACATGTAATCGCGTTCACAAACAAGTTTCTTGATATGCGGTGTGCTGCTGTTGTATAAAAATTATTTCCACTATAAAACGCGCGTGGTGCATCCTCTGAAACGAGATTCCCATCGAAAAATAACGCACAGCGGCTACTTGTTTTTGCGGAAAATTCGATATCATGCGTTACCATCACAATCGTCATGCCCTGTTGCTGCAGTGCCTGTAAAATACCGGCTAACTCCTCTTTCGCATGAGCATCAATGCCCTTGGTCGGTTCATCTAGTAATAAAATTTCCGGCTCTACGAGTAAGAGTTTGGCGAGTGCTAACTTTTGTTGTTCCCCGCCACTTAAATCGTACGGATGGCGCTCGAGCACATCCGATAGCTTTAGCAGGGTACTAATTTCCTCCACTTTTGAATCCGGCAATTTTAAAGTTGTTGCCATTGTAGAAAGCTCTTGCTTTGCTGTTTTTTCAACAAATAATGTTTTCGGATCTTGTGGTAGCATCGTAAGGTATTTTTGATATAGTTCTTTATTATTGTATTTTTTGAGCTTTTGGCCGTGCAGTAGCACATCTCCCCGATATGGTTTTTGCAGTCCTGCTAAAATGGAAAGAGCTGTCGATTTACCTGTCCCATTACCACCAATAATTGTGAATAATTCGCCTTTCCTAACCGCGAAGTTAAAGCTATGTAGCACATCTGTAGCATTTTTTTCATAGCGGAATGCAATATCCTTTGCTTCGAGAACGAACGGTTCATTGTTAATACCTACCTCATTAGGTATCTCTAAGCCTGTCGCCATTTCCTCTTGTCCAAGCCACTGTTGTCCTTCACGAATCGTTAGTGGTGCCTCACCTTCTCCATGTAACAAATGGAAAATTTTCGTCGCAGAAGGGAGTGCCGTAATCATTGCGTGATTTTTCGGCAGCCCTCGTAATACTTGCTTGGGTGGCCCATTAAAAATAATTTCACCAGAATCCATGACAATCGCACGGTCAGCAATCGGCAATACTTCCTCTAAACGGTGCTCGATTAATATAATCGTAATACCCAGTTCTTCATTTAAACGATGAAGTGTTTGAATAAATTCCATCGCCGCAATCGGATCAAGTTGTGATGTTGGTTCATCTAACAATAATACTTTCGGCTGCATCACCATGACGGATGCTAAATTGAGCAATTGCTTTTGTCCCCCAGAAAGCTCCGTCGTTTTTTGACGGAACCACTTTTGAATACCGAAGAAGTTCGCCATTTCCGCAACTCTGCGGCGAATCGTTTGTGTATCAAGTCCAAGATTCTCTAAACCAAATGCGAGCTCATGCCACACTTTATCGGTAACGATTTGGTTTTCAGGATTTTGTAGCACGTAACCGATTTCAGAAGCGGCGATTTCATCATCCAGTGACTCGAGCGCACGTCCCTTGTAGAGAATCGCGCCACTTTTCGTGCCATGCGGTTGCAGTTCTCGCTTTAGGTGGCGTAGCAATGTACTTTTCCCGCAACCAGACTGTCCCATTAACACGACAAATTCCCCTTGTTCTATTTCTACATTAATATGTTGTAAAACAGCTTGCTTTTCATTCGGATAATGAAAACTCACATCGTCGATTGTAAGGATCGCCATTTCAGTCCCTCCTTTAGTTCGACGGCTAGCGGTACAGACAGCAGCGCAAAATATGTACTATAAATTAGCACACTCCCTACACTCCACTGCATGTCCGAAAATGTCGGATAAAAATAAAATGTTGTTACGCCTTGGAAGCTACCAACTATATTGATGACAAATAAAATTAAAATCGCGCCGAGCATAATCCCGTCTCTACTTTCGAAAACAAATAGCGAAAAAGCTGTTCGCTTCTTCACACCGTACCCTCTTGCCTTCATTGAATCTGCCGTATCAATTGCATTATCAAGCGCCCATGTAATTAAAATCGATAAGATACGGACCGTACATTTAATACGGTGCCATAAATGCCCCGACGTATAGTCCATACCAATCGTTTTTTGGGCTCTAGCAATTTGTGTCAACTGATGCTTAAAACGTGGAACAAGTCGTAGTGCAATGGAAATCGTCAGCGATAGTGCCGGTGAAAACTTGCCGAATAAATAGAGAAACTTATCCGATGTCATCACCTCGTTGTAGCAGCTAAACCATAGCATAACTGCAATAATCATCACCGCCATTGCCAACCCGTACAAAATCGCTTCTACCGTAATCGCGTTGCCGTTCACATACAACAGCACGCGCTCGCCGTTATGACTAATAATTGGATTAATAATTGCCATCAAGAAAAATAATGGCACATACAGCTTCCAGTCTTTCAAAAGGCGTTCGCGACGTAAAGCCAAATTTAAACAGATTGCCGAGAAAATCGTAATCACCAAAAAAACCGGGTGCATGAAAAACATAGACATACCAATGACAGTCACAAAAAAGGTGAATAGCACAACCGGATGATAATTTTCAAATGCATTCATCATTACTCACCTTCCCAGTAGTGACCAAGATCTCGCCCTAAATCGACTGTATACTGCCATTCAATAACATCACCATCTGCTAATTTATATTGGCTACAACCGTAGTTCGGGTAGACACCGTTAACTTTGTACATCCATCCGCTTAATGGACCTGCACTAAATTCATAAAGGTGATTTATCCCTTCCACGTAGACGCTATTGTATATGTTTTCATTGGCACCCTGGTATTCGATTTGGATTTTATGCTCTTTTGTTGCACGTTGAAGCACGTCCCAGACCGTTTCTTTATCTGATAGTAATTCATATTTTGTTGTTTTTAATATGGCACCATTCTTCGGAACATATTTTTCACTTTGTAGTGAATTGTCAAGCAAGTCCCAGTTCTTTAAAATACTGTCGACACGGATAGTAATGGTAACATAGCGTTTTTTAGCTTCTGGTTCATTTGGAGTTACTTGCTGTTTTGGTTGTTCGGATATGTTTGGTTTTTCTTGTTGTTTCGTTGAATCTTGATCAGCAGCTTTTTCAACTGGTTTTTCAACTGGTTTTTCCGTAGATTTTACCGTTGCCTTATACTCTTCTTTTTCTACTGGTTGTTCTACTTTTGGTTGCTCAGGTTCTTTTTGTGTTTCCGACTCTTCTTCGACTACTTCCTCTACCTTTTCTTCTTCTTTGACTTCATCGTCTTCTTTTATTTCAGTACCTTTTGGCACGTCTAGCTGTTGGTGTTCTTCCGCAATACTTTGCTCTTGCTCTTCCATTTTTTCGTACTGCTCAACCGTTTGAATGTTACATGCCGTTAAAAAGATTGTGAATAGAGCGATTGCTATGATACGATACCATTTCATTTTCATCATATACTCACTCCACTACACCTAAAAAGTTCACGAACATTCTTGCTGCTTGTGCACGTGTTGTTGTACTGCTTGGATCAAATGCTCCATTTGAACCTTGTACGATTTTGAAATCATATAAAAATGAGATAGCTTGTTGTCCTTCTGGTGATAACTTTTTAATATCTGTAAACGGTGCAATTGTTTTCACACTATAACTTTTATTTGTTTTAACTTTATATGCACGTGCCAACATAATCGCTAGCTCTTGACGTGAAATGTTTGCTGATGGAGCGAATTTCCCTGACGTCATTACTAAGATTTTTGCTTCATGTGCCGCTGCAACTTCATTTTTCGTTGCTAGATCATACCCTGTGATATCTGTAAATGGCGCTGCACCTGTATTTCCCAGCCCAAGCGCACGCACTAAAATCGATACTGCTTGTACACGCGTTAACTCTTTATTTGGCTTAAATGTACCGTCCCCGTATCCCTTTAATAGACCCTTTTCAAAGGCTTTTTCAATATCAGCCTTTGCCCAGTGTGTTGCTGTATCAGTAAAGCTCGCTTTCGTTGGTGTAGGCTCTGTTGGTTTCACTGGCTCGACAGGCTTTACTTCTGTCGGTGTTGTCTGTTTTTTCGTATCGGACATGTCATATAATTTCGTTTGACCGGCAAGTAAACGCTTGTACGAAGCAAGCCCATAACTTGCTTGCTCTGTTGCCATCCCATCTGCAGCTGTTTGCGTTAAGACATGCTTGAATCCGCCATCAGCTACATGATAAAAACTAAATAAATTATTAAATACATTGTTAAAACGCAGGTCTTTATTCGGATCTATCGATAAACTTGTTAATGCGGTAATGACTTGTACGGCACTTTCTGAATTGGTAGTACCCCAGCTTTGGTAGCTACCGTCTTTTCCTTGTAACTTCACTAATGCATCTAATGCTTTATTAATAGCTGTTTGAACATCTGCACGATTTTTATAAGTAGAAAGTGCCTGCACTGCCATCCCCGTCATATCTGGGTCCGCTTTCATTCCCGATAATGTAAAACCTCCGTCCGCTAGCTGCTTACTTAAAATATGTTCAATCATTTTATCGCGGCTATTTTTTGCTGTTTTTGGCAAATCATAATCCCATGAATCGAGAGCAATCAGAGCAAAAATTGGGCCGTTTAAACCTTGCCATACGACTTTTTCAAAATCATATAATTTCTCCACAAGGTTATAGCCTCCAACATTTGTTGCATCTTTGCCAATTGCGGAGAGCGCCAAAATAACGCGAGAATACTCGGTATATTTACGACTATGTAAGTTCCCTTCAAGTTTTTTTACTTCCTGCTCTAAATTTTTATAATACGTCTCATAATAATATGCGGGTACGCTATATTCACCACGCGCCAAGGAAATAATAAACCATTCATCTCCGTATGTCGGATTTGGCGCAGCCTTGACCATGTACTGACTGGCTGTTTTATACGCATCATCTGTTGAAACTTGTGCTGAAATTGGTGTCACGGCTACCATAAAAACCATCGACAGCATCATGAACAATATGCCGAATCGTTTTTTCAATTGTTTCAATTCAAACTCCCCCATTCCTTTTAATAAATAGCACTAACCCAAAAGTGAAATTTACTTTTGGGTTAGTGCGCAAGACTACATTAATCCTGCTGTATTTAATGTACGTTTTAAAATCTTCGCCATTTGTGCACGCGTTAAATTACCCGCTGCATCAAATGTGCCGTCTTCTTTTCCAGACATAATGTCTAAGCTATAAAGCAATTCAATGTTTTGTTTGTACAGCGCATTAATACTATCTGCGTCTTTGAACGAACTTGATTTTGTTGCTGTTGCTTTGAAGTCTACATACGCTAACACACGCGCCATAAAGGCTGCCGCTTGTTGGCGAGATATTTTCTCGTTCGGATTAAATGCATTTACACTTACACCTGTTGTAATACCTGCTTCATATAATGCTTGAACATCTGCCTCGTACCATTTGCCTTTTGTATCTGCAAATTGAACTGCTTCCGTTGCTTGTAAGCCTAGCGCGCGGGCAATCATTGAAGCAAACTCCGCACGTGTAATATCTGCATTTGGTGCAAATGTGCCTGAGTTCCCTTTAATAACATGACGACTCGCTAAAAACTCGACGTCATCTTTGTTCCAAAGTTTCGCGATATCTGGGAACGTTACGACTTCTTCACTTAAAATAAATGTGCCGCCTGATTTTACTAATAGTACGATTTCACCATCCACGATTTTATGTGGAACAGCTCGGTATTCTCCGTTGATTGATTGTAGAACCACCGTAGTTGCTGAAGCTGTTGGTGCCGAAATTGTTACTTTGGCATAATCTTTTCCAGTAACAAGTGATTTTTTTGAACCATTTTTTGATGTAATCGCTAACGTTACATCTATTACATTGCCATCAGCTTGTTTATTCACTGCAACAACTGCTTTTTCACCTTCTACTAACTTCAGTGCGGCTATTGGTAGTTCTACTTTTGTGCCTTTTTTATCTTGAATAACAATCTTTTTCACACCATCTTGCAGATGTTTTTCAATTGTTTCGGCTGTTAGCTCAGCTTCTAAATGCTCTGCCGCTTCACCCACTGTTACAACGGTTGTTTTTGCTTCATTTTCTTGTTTATCTTTATCTGTCTTTTCTTCATTTGGATCTTTTTCAATATCTTCAATATAACCACCAACATCTCTTCCGAGGTCCGTTGTATATAACCATTCCACTTGGTCACCTGGTTGGAGTGTATAAAGTGCTGCCGAGAATGCTGGAAATACGCCATTTACACGGTACATCCAACCACTTAATGGGCCTCGGTCAAATTCGTATAAACCATTAATACCATCGATGTAAATACCGTACGACGAGCTACGGTAGCTTAGTGGGATGCCGTACAGACTTGTTGCACGTTTCAATGCATCAAATACACTATCGCCTTCAAAAATTTCGATTTCTGTTGTTGATAATGGGACTTCCGATGAAGAAATGACAATTGAGAAGTCCGTTTGACCATAAGCTAGTCCTTCTTTTGGTGGTTCTTTTTCTTCAGTTGGTGGAGTAATCGGTTCCTCTTCATCACCATCATCTTCTACTGACGGCTTTACATCAGACATATCATAAAGCTTAGTTTGACCGCTTAATAATCGTTTATAAGCAGCTAGTGTATAGCCAACCTGCTCTGTCGCCATCCCGTTTGCCTTTGTCTCAGGATGGGTATGTTTAAAACCACCATCTGTCGGGCTATAAAATGACATCATATTCGGTAAAACTTTATTAAAACGAGCGTCTTTTGTTACATCAATACCTATACTAGCTAACGCTGTAATAACTTGTGCAGCACTCTCCGCAGACTCTGTTCCCCAAGATGCATAGCCACCGTTTTCTTTTTGAATAGTAGCTAAGATAGTTACAGCTCGATTAGTTGCTGCTGCAACAGTTTCTTGAGATTGATATGGAGCTAATGCTTGAATCGCCATACCCGTCATATCTGGATCAGCTTTTGTTCCTGATAATGCAAAACCGCCATCATTTAATTGTTTTTGTAAAATGTGGTCGATTAACTTTTGACGTGTATTCGCAACATCTTCCGGAAGCTCAAAGCCCCATGTATCTAGTGCGATTAGCCCGAAATATGCACCGTTAACCCCTTGCCATACAACTTTATCGAAATCGTAAAGCTTCTCAACGATATTGTAGCCACCTACATTGCGTGGATCTTTACCAATCGCTGTTAATGCTAATACTAAGCGAGAATATTCTGTGTACTTACGTGCATGTAATTCACCATTTACGCTTTGGACATAGTCAACAACATTTTTGTAATATGTCTCATAATAGCCTGCTGGTACTTCATAGCCACCACGAGCTAATGCAAAAATAACCCATTCACTACCGAAAGTAGGGGTAGGTAGTATGTTTACTAAATATTCAGCTGCTGTGTTATAACCTAGCTGTGTTGTTAATTGTTCAGCTGATTTTGAACCAGCTTTTTTCGCCTCGTTAAAGGCTACTATTGCTTGATTTAGCGCTAATGTTTTTGCGTCAATCGCTTCCTGAGTTGCCGCTTCGTCCGTAATTAATTGTTGCGCCGTTTTAATAACTCCAACGTATGTGTCTAGCTCTGTTTGCGTTACCCAATACTCGGTTGGATCAATATCTTTTCCGTCAGCACTAACAGCTGCTGTCGCTTTATTTGCTTCCGCGTCTGTAATCTTTGTTTGTAATGGCTCTTTATTTGTTTCATCAGAAATAATTGCAATTTGCGGAAAAATACTATAATAGCTTTCCATGGTTAAGGCAGCAAAGTTTGGATTTGCGCCTATTAAAGGATCTATATCTCTATGCGCACCGATTGCAGATCCAAAACCTTTAATTGCGATATGCCCATCTTTTAAAACAAATTCGCCAACATGCCCTTCTGGAACTGTAAATGTAATTTCATTTCCTAGTGTTATTAAGTTGTATTGGACTGCTTTTCCAGACAATACCTTGTTTTTTGAATCTGTAAATGTTAGCTGTCCACTAAAGTTATAAATACCTGATAATTTATTTGCTGGGAAAGAGATGCCATCAACTTTTACTTTGACACTATTTCCTGCAACAATTTTTTCACCTGGGCTCGTTACATTTTCGATTGTTACACCGATTGGACGAGCAGTCATTACTTGATAGGCTGCTTCTCCGTCTTTTTCTACCTTCACAATGTTGCGTCCATCAGTTAACAACACTGTAAATGAGCCGTCTTCATTTTTATTTACTTCGTCAGTTGTAAATGTACCATCTCCATAAGAAGCCGCACCTTGCTCTTTATTTAATTGAGGACGTAAAAGACTTACAGTGCTATTTTCCTCTGGTGTGAATGTATAGTATGCTCCGCGTTCGCCTTCCACGAAGTAAACACTGTCGATATCTGCATCAAATGCACCGTTTTGTAAATTTTTTGCCATTTTTTCGTTTGCCTTCAAGTTGCGCTCTTTGTTGCTTTCAATGCCTGTTGAAATATTTACGTCGCTTTGTCCAACTGTTACGACAAATAACCCAACGTTTTCTGGCCAAATCGCACTAAATGCATCGTTCGCGTCTTTAATATACGTAGAACCGTTTACTTTCAACGCATCATATGAAACTTTTACAATAGCTGTACCATTTTTAATGGCTTTAATTGATGTATAGCTGCCTGGCTCACCTGGCTCGATCGCAATTACATCGTTACCCGTAATAATTTCATAATGGAAATCTGGCTCGAAGAAGTAGTTATTCACACCTTCTATTAATGCTTGCCAGCTACGTAATGGTAATAGCTTAAAGCTTTCAGCTTCGTGTAAGCTTAAATGGTTTTGTGGGTTAATATTTAAATAAATATTGCCTTCAAGATATGTGCCTTTATTTAAAATCTCTTTTGGTGAAACAGCATTTAGCTGCTCATCTGTAATTTCTAAATTCGTAGTTTCCGTAGCTTTAAAAATACCTGTGTTTGTTAATTTCCCTGGTTGGCTTACTCGGTAGTTATATTGCGAACCGTTTGCAAGTGTATATGAATATGTTTTCGTTCCATTATTATTCACTACTTCTGCAGCTGGTTTAACTTCTTGGAATGAAATAAAGTGCTTAACTTTTGTTCCAACGAATAATGTTGCTGCTTCTGGTACTGTAAATGTTACGTTCGACTCTAACGGGATAGCACCACTAATCGTCTGCGCTGCTGTCGAAATCGTTACCGTTACACTTGAACTTAATGGAACGTAGCCTTTATATTTTTCATGCGCTTCAAAATGATAAAAATAAGTTTGATTTGTTAAAGCTAATACTGGTACTTGTCCAGTTGATGTTAGCTCACCAAATTTTAGCGATGTATCCGTAGGGCTATTTTGTCCTACTTTTACTGTATAATCGCTACCTGCTGTCCAATTTTTATTAGTGGCCTTAAAATTTAATTGGTGGAATTGATATTTTTGCTGTGGCTCGTCTATAATCGTAAGCTGTCCACCACCAATGCTTTTGCCGTCAGTACCAAAGCCTTCATATTGGTAGCTACCCGCAGTTAGTTTAGCTGTGTAAACTTTATAAGTGCCCGCTGTACCTTCTCCAATATCAACTTGCTGCCCATCTTCATCGTATAGTTTTAACGTTAATGCTTTTGGCGCAACTGTAAATTCTACGTCATTTTCGGGTAGTACTGTTTTTAATCCAGCTTTTTTCGCCTCGTTAAAGGCTACTATTGCTTGATTTAGCGCTAATGTTTTTGCGTCAATTGCTTCCTGAGTTGCCGCTTCGTCCGCAATTAATTGTTGCGCCGTTTTAATAACTCCAACGTATGTGTCTAGCTCTGTTTGCGATACCCAATACTCGGTTGGATCAATACCTTTTCCGTCCGCACTAACAGCTGCTGTCGCTTTATTTGCTTCTGCTTCAGCAATTGATGTTTGTAATAATGTTTTGTCTGTTGGAACGATTTCTTCCTTTTGCTCAAAAACAACTTCAACTGTTATTTCATCAGCGTCTTTTTTTCCTGAATTTGTATCTTCGAATGTACTTTTAATTGTAATAACCGTTCCACCGTTTACTGCAATATCGGTTAACATTTTATATTCAACATTGCCTACGTAATATTGAATACGGCTACTTTTATTTGCTTCCGCCTTTAATTGAATCGTCTTTGTGTCTTCTGGAACTGTTAATGTATAGCTTTTTACTGCTGTATCAAATGCAGGCGATAATTGACCCACATTTCCAACTATATTAAGCCCAGTAAATTTAGCGGATGCATTCGTCCAATCTGAGCCAATATCTGCGCCATAGTCACCAGTATATTGCCAAGTAATAGTGTCGCCTTCCATCACTAAAAATTCTGAAGCACCCATGTTAATGAACCAATCGTTTAGCGTCACCATCCAGCCACTCATATTACCTGCGCTGAACTCGCCAAAGCTTGAAATGAGTTGACCGTTATGTGTGAAGTTTTGAATTGAGCTTAAATAGAAGCCACCCTTTGTGTCCCCATCATAGCTAGGCGTAATTCCTTTTCCTTCAAGTGCTCGTACTGTTACATCAGCAATTGTATCTCCCTCATAAAATGGAACCTTCTCTCTTCCGATAATTGTTCCCAACTGCTCAGGGAAAATTGCTCCATCTCCACGCTCTGCGAAATCCTCCATTGAAAGATACGCATAACCCTCTGGTTCAGCTACTTCATTTAAAGTTTGAGGAGCTACTACCTTTTCTGATAAAGCTTGTAGTGCATTTTCCTTCTCAACTAAAGCTTGTATATTTGTAACATTTTGCTTTTGCTCGTCTGTTAATTTTTCATATGCAGCTCTTGCCTCCTGAACTAACAAATGATTCGTTTCATTTAGTTGTTCGATAGACGGAATCGCATTAATTAACGAAAAAACGTGCAACGTATTTTCGTTTGATTCTGAAAGCAAGTCTTCTACAACTTCCTCAGTTGCAGTAGCACCTGTGTTGTTTTCGGCACTTACAATAGCAGGCGATAATAGTGACAGTGTCAAAATAAACACAACCGCTATGTTCACCCACTTTTTCCAAAACTCCATGTACAAAAACCTCCAATTTTTTTACGATGAATATAATTGCGATCTAACCCATACAACAAAAAACCGCCACTTCTCATAAAAGAGAAATGGCGGAAAATAGCTAAAAAAGCATATAAAAGTACATACCCGATCGTCTATTTGCCGTACATTCTCCTAATTTCCGAAGAGAGTTAATACGATCAAATAAAGGTAGGTCTCCTGGCTTGTGTATCCTGTGCATCCCTTCCCATCTACTAGAGGCATTTTTCCTCGTTTGACAGTGGCATTTTTTGCACACTCTTCTACACTTACAGTTGCGGAAACAGCTTCGGCTTTTCACCGAATTCCCTATTAAGCTCTTTATGAGCACCTTTATCTTGCAATGTTTATTCATTTAAAATAGTTTATCATAAATAATTGTTAATTATTCCTATTTTTAAATATATACAAATTACGACTATTTAAAACCCATTTTTCATCCCTATTAAGAAAATCCCAACAAACACTATGATCGTTTCTGGAACGTAAATCAATGGCACCTCCAATTTTAAAAAGCGAGTAAGTGAACGATTTATCGTTCACTTACTCGCTTTGAAATACCTTTAAGGACTTTTTCAGTGATTTCGATTTTTTCCCAAACATAGAAATTTAGTTTAATGAGGTTTCGTTTCATCTTTATCTTGATTTGTAAAATCATTTACCGAATTTTTATATGCAATTAAGGTTACTTCGAGCTTTTCTTCTAGTTGATAAAGTTCTTTTAATTGTTCAGGTTCTAGTTGTGCATATTTGGATTCTTCCATGAAAAACACATCCTTTCATACCATGTTTATGTAATAAGTATGTGAGTTTATCGCCCATTCAAACATTAAATTAAAAGTATTCCTTATTACTGTTTAGCCAATTTCCACCATTACCGTTAAAGCATATAAAAAGTCTCTTTTATGGGTATTTTATAACTTGGGGTTATTTTTTCTATTCCCATGTAAAAAGGAGGCAACATAATGACGCGTTTTAAAGAGAAAGTAATAATTATAACTGGTGCCGCTGGAGGTATCGGAAAAGAGGTTGTTCGAAAATTAGTAAACGAGGAAGCTAAAGTCGTTCTCGTTGATTTAAATGAAGAAGCAATTCAAGCCGTACAAACAGAACTTGGCCTGACAGATAGCAATAGCTTAGCTATTAAAGCAGATGTTTCTATTGAAGCAAATGTTAAAAACTATGTGGATCAAACCATTGAGAAGTTTGGACGTATCGATGGATTTGTAAATAATGCTGGTGTCGAAGGCCCTGCAAAGGCAATTGAAGAGATTACTGAAAAGGATATTGACTTTGTTTATGGGATAAATATTAAAGGTGTTTTATTTGGCCTTAAATATGTATTACCTATTATGAAGCAACAAAAATCTGGTGCTATAGTCAACACTTCTTCTGTTGCTGGTTTAATTGGTTCACCAAGCATGGTTTTGTATAACTCCTCAAAGCATGCAGTAATGGGGATTAATAAGGTTGCTGCACTTGAAGCTGCTGCATTTAATGTTCGGGTCAACACTGTGAACCCTGGTGTTATTAATACACAAATGATGCGTAAGATTGAAAATAATGTAGCGCCAGGTGCAGGTGAGGCTGCAAGGGCTGCTTACAATGACGCAGTTCCCATGAAGCGTTACGGCGAACCAGAAGAAGTGGCGAATGTTATTGCATTCTTATTATCAGATGAAGCTTCCTACGTAAGTTCCTCTTCCTTTACAATTGACGGAGCGCTATATAACGTATAATCCAGACTTTCACGTCAAATTTATTCTAAAAAGCCATGCACACTCCTTGTGCATGGCTTTCTTGATTGGGCGATTATACTATTGGATTTACCCTCATTAAACTTCCATTTTGTGCTATACTGCATAAATGAAACATAAACTAGAAATTCCACTAAGAAAGGACTACATATGACAAAAGATCAACACAAAAAATTAGCATTACTAATGCTTAACATGTTTATTGCAGTAGGGAGCTTCGGAATTATTATTCCTATCATCCCTGAATACTTAAAAGAGATTGGACAGGGCGGAACCGCTGCCGGTCTAATTATTGCCATCTTCGCATTTGCACAATTTATCGTTTCACCCATTGGTGGTAAGTGGACCGACAAATACGGTCGTCGTCCAATGATTAATCTGGGACTTTTCACACTAGCTATTTCAATGTTCATCTTCTATTTTGCAGATTCAATTGGCTTACTTTATTTATCTAGAGCAATCGGCGGGATTGGATGTGCATTCTTAATTCCTGCCATTTATGCTTACGTTGCGGACATTACAACAATGGATCAACGTGCTAAAGGAAATAGTTTTATCTCCGCGTCGATGTCACTTGGTATCGTAGTTGGACCTGGAATTGGGGGATATTTAGCGGAGTTTGGCTTAAAAACTCCATTATTAGTGTCAGCAATTGTGGGTGTACTTGCATTTGTGGTGTCATTCTTTTCTTTAAAAGAAAGTATGCCTACTGAGACTGAGGCCGAACACGTACCTGATTCATCAATGGTTAAGGACATCCTTTTATCTGTTAAAAAGCCGTTCTTTATTCCATTAGTCATTACATTAATTATGAGCTTCGGTTTAATGGCGTATGAAACAGTACTTGGCCTATATGTTACCGACCAATTCAGTGCTACAACTAAAGATATTGCCTTTATGATAACAGCTACAGGTTTGGTTGGCGTAATTATGCAACTATTCGTGGTAGATAAGTTAGTGCGTATTATGGGTGAGTTAAATGTTGTGAAGTTATTCTTAATCGTCACAGCAATTGCTTTCCTCCTATCAATCATTGCCGGAAGTTATTCGATGTTCTTCGTGATTTCGCTAATCATCTTCCTTGCTACATCGATATTGCGCCCAGTATTAACGACCCTTATTTCGAAACTGGCCGGTAAAGAACAAGGCTTTGCAATGGGGATGAATAATGCGTATATGAGTATCGGAAATATTTTGGGGCCACTTATGGCTGGTGCCCTGTACGACATTCGTATTTTATACCCGTTTATCGCGGGGTTAATTATCTTAGTGTTAACGACTATTTTCACATTCATGTGGAAAGGTCCAAAGCTTGCCGATAATGTGGGATGAATAGCAAAAAATCCGCTCGTGCATAATAAATGCCCGAGCGGATTTTTATATTTAAGCTTGTTCGATTCTCTCTAATAGCGTGAAGACGAATGTATAAAGTAAGTCATATACTTCGCCAAAAGTCATATCATCGCGGAAGCCAGTCATTGAATCAAGTGCGATATTCATTTCCCATACGCCCTCTACACCTTCAAATGCCACACTGCTCTTTGCCTGCTCCAAATCTAGTGTCGCAAGTAAATGTGCTTGGATATCCGCTCTATATTTTCTTTGAAGCGCAACAGCAAACATCGCCGTATACACTTCAAATGCCTCATCAAATTCAAGTGCAAAAGCATCCGTGCGAATATGATCTAGCTCTGCCATTTCTGCATACACGAACTCTGCTTGATTTTCTTTAATGTAGCTGATTTTCGTCGCTAAAAATTCTGTACCTTCCTCAGCGATTAACTCTTCAGTCTCTTTATTGCAGCGCTCTATAACTGTAAACGTTAATTCCTTATCGCTTGCTTCAGTTGTTAGCTCATGCTTTTCTGCATATTGCTTTTCAATTGGTAAAAGTGCTAAACCTTTACCTTGTTCTTCAATTAGTTTAGTAAATTTTTTCTTTAACATTTTCGGGCTCCTTTAGTCAATAACATTACGTTTAGTATACTGCTTCATACACATCAAAACAAATATAGTAGTGATTGTAGTTCTACCTATAAAATAAAACACGCAAACCTCCATTTAAATAGAGGCTCGCGCGTTTATTGTTAGCGTGATTCTTTCGGTGGTTGGCACGTATCACATTTGCGTTGTGCATTATTCTTAAATTTTGTGAATGTCTTTTCAAAATTAGTGCCACAAGCACATTTGAATAATAACTTTTGTGAGAAACCATGGTATTCAGTTGATAGTAGCTTGCTTTCAGAGTTTTTTACCACAAACTCTTGAATTTTACTAATCGTCCATTTTTTATTCATTATTAACACCTCCAACTTTTATATAACGGAGGCTTCAAAACCTTCCGAACCTTTTTATCTTCCTAAGTGCTCCATTATAACATGGGAAGTCCAATACGATAAATGTTTATCATCAATTTTATTATTACCCACTTAAATTGAGTAAGATTCACTCCTTTCATTCACAGAATACTTATTTAAATAGGTTTTTCATTTTTCTATGGTATTATATGAATATAGCAAGGAAGCAAACGTTTTGACATCGAATCAGTTTGATTTTATAGTCACATTGATTGGGTGCCAAACCCTCAGAGTTTTTTAGGAACGAAGAACTCTACCGCAGCATCTCTTTATTGAGGTGCTGCTTTTATTTTGCCTTTTTTTGCATGCTATGAATTATAAAATAAAAAAAAGGCGTACACCCAAGCTCGGGTTTACGCCTTTTTATTTCTCTTAACTTACGGTACTAGCTTCATATTCCGAAACATCTTCATCTAATTCCATAGATTCTCTACGTTTTTTAAATGCCGTAATAAAGAACACTGCAATAACAACAACCGTTGCGATTGTGCCTCCGATATACGAAGCAGTTAATGGCATTCCGAAGCCCATCGTCGGCTCATACATGATGTAGACAAATACCATCGATGTCATAAACGCCGCTGGAACAGTTGCAATCCAGTGGTTTTTCTTCTTTAGGAATAAATACATCGCCCCAACCCATAATGCAATAACAGCGGTTACACCGTTTGCCCATGAGAAGTAGCGCCATAAAACATTGAAATCAATTTTTGTAAGTGCATATGAAACTGCGAATAATGGAATCGAAATCCATAGACGGCTTACTATTTTTGCTTGTGGGAATTTGAAATAATCCGCAATAATCATACGCGCTGCACGGAAAGCTGTATCTCCAGAAGTAATCGGTAAAATAATTACCCCAATTACAGCTAAAGTACCCGCTACAGCACCTAATGTTACCATCGATACTTCACTTACAACGCCCGCAGGACCACCTGCAGCTAATAATTCATTTAAGCCAACTGGTCCATTAAATAAGCTCATTGCAGCTGCTGCCCAGATCATTGCAATAATCCCTTCAGCAATCATCATTCCGAAGAAAATCTTACGACCTTGACCCTCATTTTGCGTTGTACGCGAAATGATTGGTGTTTGCGTCGCATGGAAGCCCGATAATGCTCCACATGTAATTGTAAAGAATAACATAGGGAAAATCGGTAATAAGCCTGGGTGCATATTATCAAATGATAATTCTGGAATTGATGCACCTTTCACTAATAACATAATCCCTATGCCAAGTGCTGATAAAATTAATACTGCACCAAAATAAGGGTATAATCGCCCTATAATTTTATCAATCGGTAATAAAGTCGCTAAAATATAATAAGCAAAAATTACTAAAATAATGACAGTTAGCGCCACCGTACCATCTAGTAAATTACTAATTAACATCGCCGGTGACGTCACAAATACCGTCCCCACTAATAGTAATAGTAATAATGCAAATACATTTACTACATGCTTCATTGCAATCCCTAAATACTTTGATGCTAATGCCGGTAAATGTGCCCCTTTATTTCGAATTGAAATCATACCTGTTAAGTAGTCATGTACAGCCCCCGCAAAAATACATCCTACTACAATCCAAATAAATGCTACCGGTCCGTATAGCGCCCCTGCTATTGGCCCAAATACCGGTCCTGTCCCGGCAATATTTAAAAGTTGGATTAATGAATTTTTTGGTGTAGACATTGGCACATAATCTACGCCATCAGCATTTACATAAGCTGGTGTTGGACGCTTTGCATTGTGCCCAAAAACCTTCTCTACATATTTACCATACGTAAAGTACCCCACAATCAATAACACGATTGACACTAAAAATGTAATCATTCTGCCCCTCCCCATCTAATCAGAATTTTCTGTACATTTTAAAATTAACATGATTTTGTCACTGACACAATAATAATCTGGAATACAATCTAAAATATATCTCTTGATTTTTCTAGTTTCATAGTAAAATAATTTATGCTAATTCCAAAATTTTCTAAAATAGGAGGCGTAACACATTGAACTTTAAATTTACGATTGATGAAGTGCCAGAAACACTGCAGATGTAATCGAGAGAGAGGCAGTTCGAGCCATCCTATTGAAAGAACAATTATTATTAGTCATTCAAACAAATAAAGGCGACTATAAGCTTCCAGGTGGGGGTCTAAAATCTCATGAAGACCACGAATCTGCTTTGCTACGTGAAATTCAAGAAGAAACTGGCTACTTACACTGCAGCGTTCTAAAAATGATTGGCTAGCGCGTGAAACATTGGTATTAAAAGAAATAAAAAATCTTTTATATGTATATCCTCATCAATAGCAAAAGCCAGATCCCAATTCCTTTTGGGTATCTGGCTTTTCACTTTTTACTGGGCGTTCAACTAATTTGCACCGCAGCATTTTTTATATTTTTTACCACTGCCACAATCACATGGATCGTTTCTACCTTGCTTCACTTCTGCCTGTGCTGGTTCATTTACAAGAGGAGAAATATAATTTCTTCCACCCATTGCACCTATTTCCTTTGCTGTATGACCGCGATTCTCCCAAAGGCGTGATGTATTTGCTACATTCTGAATTAAACCTACAAATTTATTCACATGCGCAATATTTTCAAAAGCAAATTGGCCGATAAAATCACTTACAATAGATGAAAAATTTATATCATAGCGCTTTAAATCTAAAAATAAACTATGCAGCTGGCTTTCTGCTTGTTTTTCATTGCCCTTATAAAATTCTTTAGCTACCGCAGAAATTAATGCCTGCTGCTGCTTCGTTTTTTCATTGTAAGACGGGTTTGTGTACTTTAATAATTCATTTTTCTCCGGAATGTAATAAGGCTTACCAAAACCATGACGAAGAATTTCCGCTTGCTTCCCAACTAAAGACGCATGGTAGAAGCAATCATCCTCCACTACAATATCCATAGCCTCTAGTTCATTTTTATTGTCGTAAGTGACAATCCAGTGCAATACACTATCCGAGCAGCTTATCTTATTGTGCTTGTTATAGATTTCCAGTAATGTTGAGTACTGAATTATTCCATATAAATGCACACATGCCTTTACATATTCTAAAATTTGCTTATGCTCTTGCACGTCCTTCAGATCAACAATATCACTTTTACGATATTTATCATTTAAAATTATATAATTCTCGTGGTCAACTTTGTCCCACTCTGTTTTTTGATATTTGAACGATTTGAAAAAATAATTTACACGCTCACTATCCGTCGGCACGTAACCTACAGCTTCAGCCCATTCTCGCATTTCAAAAAACATAGGGTCATTTTGATTATTATAGACAGTCAAAAATTCAGCATAGCCACCTGCTCCGGTAACATTTTCTGGAGGTGCAATGCCCTCTAGCTCAAGTAAAGTTGGGAAGCCAAAATAATAGTCCTCCACAATTTCATCTAATGTAACATGAATACGCCAATCGTCGCCCATATCATATGTGTATTGCAGC
>JAZLIT010000046.1:0-8992 GCA_045617525.1 Solibacillus sp.
TTCTTTCAATGTTTCTGTTTCCATTATTAGGAACCTTTTTAGGATTCAAAGCAAAAAAAGGTTTATTGAAGTGGCTACTAATAATACTAAACATTATTGCAATCTGTATAATCGGGTATATTTTATTACTTGCTTATGGTATTGCCGAAAGCTAATTAAACAAGATAGGGAGCATTCGCTATCCTCTTTCCATAGAGTGAATATCACGTAACCTTTAATTATTAATGGATTGTTAAACGTAATCACTCTTCAATAATTTCTTCAATAATCACAATACCACCATTATTCCCTTCTTGTTTATTAAAGGTAAACAATCCCCAAAATAGTAATACCCAAATAACCAATAATACTATAATTATAATCAACGCTATTTTCAATTTAGATTTTCTCTGTTTGGTATGCGGTAATGATGTAGAATCACTTCCATATAATTCGTTATATTCACTTAATATTCGGTTACTTAGTTCTTCAGGGCTCAAAAAGTTACTAATTATTTCTCCCTCGGATTTTTGATCGTCAAAAAGCGATTGTAACAAGTGATCTTTTACTTCAGCGATTTGAAGTTCGCGGTCACCTTTGGGTAATTTTTGTAATAAACCTTCTAATAGCATCAAGTATTCTGAAATTGTTTGGACTTTCATTCTCTATTCATCCCCCTCAAATTTCACAAAGAAATTATACAAAAATTCTAAATCTCCCTTTATCTCCTTTATTAGTTTTTTCCCTTCTCTTTTAATTTTGTAATATTTCCTACTTCTTCCGTCATGCTCTTCCGTATAGGTATCGACAAAACCGTTTGCAGTAAGTCTTTTTAAAATCGGATAAATCGCACCATCTGCTATCGAAAAGACCTCGCTTTCCTTTAAACCCTTTGTTAACTCATACCCATACATCGGCTTTTTTGCAAGCATCATTAGAATAGCAAGTTCAAAAAACCCTTTACGTAACTGGTTGTTAAATTTTTCATTATTATCCATAAAAGTAGTGTATATCATTGATACATATACTTCAATCATATACACTTATTTAATTGAAATTATAAAATGCTCCCATGTTGTAAACAAACTAAAACGTACTACAGAAGGCTATACAGAAGCACTTCAAGCTCGGACGCTCAATATAAAGAATTCGAGAGTGCCGAGCAGTTTAAAGAAGAACTAGAAAAATATATCAATTATTACAACACAAAACGTATCTAGGCAAAATTAAAATTGAGTTCGGAATTCCGAACTCAATTTAGCCAAGCTTCCTAAGCGAAATAACCGTGGCAACTTTTAGGGGTCACTTCAAATATAGAGCATATTTAAAGCCCATAACGATTCCTCCTCTAATGCTTGTGTGGTAACTAACATTTTTATGCGAGGTCGTTATGGGCTTCTTTTATATTGTCTTACGGGTATTGCACTTAATATTACAACTCGTCATTTGTAAAGAATCGTTGTAATTTTTTGTGTTAAATAATGAACTATAGGTCGGATCCATTAAATCATCATCTTCTTTACAAATGCTGTGGAAAGAATATTTCTTTAACCTTATTGTGAAGCTTTTGCCAGTGCTTGCTCGAAGTCTGCGATTAAATCATCCTCATGCTCAAGACCGACTGAGAAACGTAAAAGGCCGTCCGTAATGCCACGTTTTTGGCGTTCTTCAGGCTCCATCGCGGCGTGACTCATTTTCGCTGGGTACGATAAAATAGATTCAACTCCGCCAAGGCTTACGGCGAATACAGGTAAATGCATCGCGGCCACGAATTTTTTCGTGAATTCATATGATGGAAGAGAAAATGATAGTACCGCGCCGCCTGATGTAGATTGCGCTAAATGAATTTCATGACCTGTGTGACTTTCAAGGCTTGGATAATACACCTTCTCAACAGAAGGATGCTGTTGTAAGAAGCGCGCAATTTTATCGGCCACACGACTTGAATGGTCGAAGCGCACAGCTGTTGTTTTCATATTTTGAATCAATGTGAAGCAGTCCTGTACACCAAGTACATTGCCGAAACTATTTTGGACGAAGTAAAGTTGATTACTTAATTCCTTTGTCGCTGTAACAGCAAGACCAGCCACGATGTCTGAATGTCCTGATAAAAACTTCGTCGCACTATGAATAACGATGTCTACGCCAAATTCTATAGGGCGTTGATGCAAAGGTGTCATAAATGTGTTATCTAAGAAAGTTAAGCAATCATGCGCTTTTGCAATTTCTACTACCGCACGGATATCCGTTATTTTAAGCGTTGGATTAGATGGTGTTTCAATGTAAAGGAGTTTTGTGTCCTCGGTAATTGCCGCTTTAACAGCCGCCACATCCGTGAAATCGACAAATGTATGCGTGATGCCGAAGCGTGGGAGGACCTTCGTCACAAAACGGTACGTCCCACCGTAAACATCCTCAGTAATGACAACATGATCACCTTTGCTAAGGAGCATAAAACATGCTGAAACAGCCGCCATCCCCGTTGCAAAGGCAAAGCCACGATCGCCACCCTCAAGCTCGGCAATCGCTTTTTCTAGTGCTGCACGTGTAGGGTTACCACTGCGTGCGTAATCATATTCCCCAAATTCATCGATTGATTCTTGATGAAACGTTGAAGATAAATACATCGGTACGTTAACTGCGCCTTTTTTATCCGCATAGCCCTCGCGAATTGCACCATGCACGAATGCTGTTTGTAGGTTTTCCATTAAGCTTCACCTTCTCGTAAGGAATCAAATGTTTGCTGTAAGTCTGCGATTATATCTTCCACTTCTTCAATACCCACTGAGAAACGAAGCAGGCGATCACATACGCCGCGTGCTACACGCTCTTCATAAGGCATGTCAGCATGTGTTTGCGTCGCAGGATATGTTATGAAACTTTCCACGCCACCTAAGCTTTCCGCAAATGTAATGAGCTGCATTGCTTTTAAAAAGGGGTTTACTAGCGCCGCTTCCTTTAACCGGAATGAAAGCATGCCACCTTTACCTGTATAAAGTACGTCTGTAACAAGTGGCTCTTTCGCTAGGAATGCCGCCACTTGTTTTCCATTTGCATCATGCTGTTTTAAGCGAAGATGCAGCGTCTTTAGACCGCGAATAATTAGCCATGAATCCATTGGCGAAAGGACAGCGCCAGCACCATTATGAATGTAAAATAATTTTTCACATAACTCAGCACCTTTTGCTACAACAAGCCCAGCTAACACGTCATTGTGACCGCCAATATATTTTGTGGCACTATGAAGTACGATATCAGCACCTAATTCAATTGGGCGCTGGAAGTAAGGCGTATAAAATGTGTTATCCACGATTAGTAGTAAATTGTGTTTTTTCGCAAGTGCCGCGTAAGTCACTAAATCGATTTCCTGCATAAGTGGGTTTGTCGGTGTTTCGATAAAGAGTGCTTTCGTGTTTTCCGTAATTAATGATGCCACTTGCTCTACTGATGTGAACGGTGAATAGACAGGGTTCACATTGTAACGGTCGCTGTATACTTGAAATAGGCGATAGGTCCCGCCGTATAGATCTTCGGGTACGATTAATTCGTCGCCTGGTAGGAATAGGGATAGCACTAGCTGCACAGCCGCCATTCCTGAGCTACAAGCGTAACCTGCATCGCCACCTTCAAGTTTGGCAATACCTTGCTCTAAAATGTCGCGTGTTGGATTTTTCGTGCGTGTATAGTCATAGCCTGTCGATTCGCCAATGCCCGCATGTTTATATGCCGTAGACATGTAAATAGGTGGATTCACTGCACCTGTTTTGGCATCACTTAAATTGCCTAGCTGTACAAGCTCAGTTTCTATTGATCGGTTTTTCATAAAGATCACTCTTTCATATGTAGTGGATTTAATTATCTTAACATTTCGAATGAAACGATTATTACATCAATTTAACACGGAACCATCAGTGACTCAATATGAATAGCGTAAATTGCCTAAATTAAATGGAGATAGGGTTTGAAAGAGCGTTAGACTTAGATTGAAAAGCCCAAAGTAAAATTGCACGGATTAAAATTAAAGTCTATAAATCAACTTTTGACGATAGAACGGGTTATGTGTAAAGGGGGCAGAAGAGGAACGGTATAAGAAAAGCGATTACGTGAACAGGGCATCCGTTCATGTAATCGCTTGTTGGATAAAGCCGTTTCAATGGCCAAAGTTTTGCTGTTATCCGCCAAATTTGTGTCCGAATCCGCCAAACTGCAAAGGATTACTATTTTCCGTTTCAATTTTATTAATTAGCTACACCAAACTCTAAACTCCAAGGTTGTCTATGTTTATAAGTGATTAAGCTTGCTCTTTTTTCAATAAATCGCGAATTTCTTTTAGTAGTTCTTCTTTTGAATCAATTACTGGTGCTGCTGCTTCTTTTTCGATTATTTCTTGTTTACGATTAAATTTATTTAATAAGCGTAGTGCCATGAAAATTGCAAAGGCAATAATGACGAAATCAAGAATCGATTGCACAAACATTCCAAGCTGAATTTGCGCGTCACCCAAGCCGATTTTCCATTTCTCGGTAAAATCAATCCCACCTGTAATGAGACCGATTAATGGTGTAACAATATTTTCGACTAATGATGTAACGATTTTACCAAATGCGGCGCCAATTACTACTGCAACAGCTAAATCCATTACATTACCACGCATTGCAAACGCTTTAAAATCCTTCCACATACTTCCAACTCCTTTAGGTTAATTCAAATTGTAATTTTAGCTATATTTATTCTTCATTTCAACTGATAGAATAAGATAGTAAAATATACTATAATTGTAGGTGACTTGATTGGCAAAGAAAAGCAAGAAAAAGGGTGGATTTTCATCACGTATCCAGTTCATTCTTATATTACTATTTATACCAATTGCTATTACTGTTTATATGTTTGCCTATTTTGCATGGGAGCAGCTAAAGGAACTTCCGTTTATCGAGGAGCTACTACATCAGGAAACAGAAACAGAGATTGTTATGAAGAATTTTGATTTAGCAATTCCGGTTGACTATATTCCAATTTATCAGGCTGCCGCTGAAGAATACCAGATTCATTGGCCATTACTTGCGGCACATCACCGCATTGAAACGCGCTTTTCTACCATGAAGAAACTTCTATCACCTGTTGGGGCAGAAGGACATCTGCAGTTTATGCCATGCACGTTTGTGGGCTGGCAGCATCCTTCATGCTCAGGTCTTGGAAAAGGGGCTATTCCTGAATCTGAAAAGACCAATTTAAAAGTCATCAAAAAATACGGTGGCTACGGTGTAGATGGTAACGGTGATGGCATTGCAGATCCTTATAATATTCATGATGCCGTCTATTCTGCAGCAAAGTATTTAAGTCGTGCAGGTGCAAAAGATGGTGAATTGACGAAGGCCATATTCCAATATAATCACAGTAATGAATACGTCGCGGATATTTTATACTATTACGAGCTGTATTCTAGCTATGAAGATCAATTAATGGCATTAACTCATTAAAAAAAGGTGCGAGTTTCCTCGCACCTTTTTGTTTATCCAATTATTAAGTTGCTTTTCGCATTGCTTTCATAATGAAGCTTACGACTAAAATTAAAACGACTGCACCGATTAATGCAGGGAACACATAGAAGTCGGATACTCTCCAGCCCCAATCTCCAAGTACCATGCTACCAATCCACGAGCCAATAATACCAGCAATAATGTTACCAACAACACCACCTGGAATGTCCTTACCTAAAATAACACCTGCTAACCACCCTAATATACCACCGATAATAAGGAACCAAATAAAGCTAAACATACGTTGCCCACTCCTCTTTAAGTTGAAATATAATCGCGTTAATTTATTATTACCTAAAAAAGTAAAAGCTAAACCTCATATTAAAAACTATTAAATTATTTTTTAAATAAAGGTAGCACCAAGAGAGCCTTTTAAATGTCCCAGTGCCCAGTTGTGGCCAATTTCATTGAAGCTTGCAACTGCCTCTTTATAAATAATAATTTTATAGCCTTTGTTGTAAGCGTCGACTGCGGTATGCAACACACAAATATCTGTGCAGACGCCAACAAGTGCGATTTCATTGATTTGACGCTCACGCAAATATAGCTCAAGCGGTGTACCAGCGAATGCACTGTAACGTGTTTTGTCGAATGAAAAGACGTTTTTGTGGTTCATATATTCATTATATGCGTTCTTTACTGTACCGAATAGGTTGCGACCAACTGTTCCTTTAATATTATGTGGAGGGAAAAGTTTTGATTCAGGATGATAAGGATCGTTTTCTTCATGTAAATCATTTGCGAAAAATACGGCGTTTCCAGCCTCGACATATTCTTTTATTAGCTGCGTTATTTTCCCCTCAATCGCTTGGCCGGGTGTTCCACATGTTAGTTTTCCATCATCGGCCACAAAATCTACTGTGTAATCAATTACAATTAAAGCTTTTTTCATAAAATAGGCTCCTTTTCAACTCATTATATAATAGTATGACAGATTATCGAAAAAATACAAATAAAGGGGATAAGGGAGAAAATTTCATCTTTTAAGATATTAAAATTTGATTTTTGAAGTGGTAGTATGTGTTTTTAGAAACTGTTTCAACCTGAAAATGACTGCTCATTTGTTGAGTAGTCATTTTTTGTTGTGTAAATTCTTATATTTAAAAGGGAAAAACATACGCGAGATAGAATTTATTGCGTAAAAGGGGGTCTGATCATGGAGATGAGTCAATTAGAACATCCTTTTGCATGGCTACAACTTGATGCACTGGATCATAATATCCGATTTGTAAATGAAGTCTGCGAGGATAAGCCAGTACGCATCGCAACGAAATCGATTCGTAGTGTATCGGCACTTCGATATATTCAGCAAAAATTGACCTATTGTAGTGGGCTGATGACGTTTACTGCTGCTGAAACGTTGTATTTAATTGAGCAGGGCTTTGATCAATTATTGCTGGGGTATCCGGTGATGGAGGCGCAGGCGGTGAAAAAGCTTCTGCACCATGTGAAGGCCGGGGTGGATGTGACGTTTATGGTCGATGATGTAGCGCATTTGACGTTTTTGGACGGATTGTCGCAGGAGATTGGCGTTATATGCCCTATTTGCATTGATTTAAATATGTCGTCGAGTTTCCCATTTGTGTATTTTGGGACGAAGCGCTCACCGCTCGATACATTTGATAAGGTTGCTTCATTTTTGGAGAAGCTTAAAGATTTTTCGGCAATTAAAGTCGTTGGCGTAATGGGCTATGATGCGCAAATTGCTGGGGTTGGCGATCATTATAATGGGGTAAGTGGCAAGGTGAAGTCCTTGTTGATGAAGAACTTGAAAGGTAAGTCGCTGCAGTCATTGCAATCGTTTCGTCAGCAAGCAGTGGCACATGTGAAGGCTTTTCATGATGTGGGGTTTGTGAATGGTGGGGGCTCAGGCAGTATGCAGCTGACTGCGGCGCAGCGTGAAGTAACTGAAATTACAGTAGGGTCTGCATTTTTTTTTATTCGATCATTATGAGTCGTTGACACTCCAACCGGCTGCGGGCTTTGCATTGCGGGTTGTACGCAAATTTTCGGCGGATACATTTGTGTTGCAGGGTGGAGGCTATATTGCGTCTGGTGCGACAGGAAAGGATAGGCTGCCTCAGTTTATAGAGGCTGAACGCTTTTCATTTTTAGCATTGGAAGGTGCGGGCGAGGTGCAGTCGCCGATTGTAGATCGTGAGAGTAAGTTGCAGATTGGGGACACGGTGTATATGCGTCATGCGAAGGCAGGCGAGTTGTGCGAACGTTTTATGACTTTGCAATGCTTCCGTGCTGATGCGTATGTCGGGTCGTTTTCAACATATAGGGGGGATGGTCAATGTTTTCTCTAGATAAGTGGCGCTCTGGACAGGAGTGGAGCAACTGGTCAGAATCTCAGCGGGCGATGCCGGAGCAATTTTTATTGCCAAGCTCGATTGATGAGGTAATTGAGTGTGTGAAGGGTGCGGTCGCAGGTAAGCGGGGGATTCGTGTGACCGGGGCTGCGCATTCCTTTAGCCCAGTGGCAAAGCCAGAGCAAGTTGCGCTCAGTTTACATCATTTGCGCGGATTAATTTCGGTTGATACGAAGGCATGCGAAGCGACTTTTTATGCAGGTACATATTTGCACGAAATTGGTGAGTTGTTGGCGCCATATGGCTGGCACTTAGCAATATGGGCGATATTCAGGAGCAATCATTGGCTGGCGTAATTTCCACGGGTACACATGGAACGGGGGTGACGCTCGGTTCGTTTTCTTCGATGGTCGTCATGTGGGGAATTGTTGATGGTCTTGGCGTGTATCGTGAGGTTACACGCGGGGACGATGACTTATCGCGTGCGTTACATGTATCACTTGGGTTACTTGGAGTTTTAGTGAAGGTGACACTTCAAGTTGTGCCACTTTATAATTTACGCTACATTTCGGTGAGGCGTGCACTTAGCGAGGAATTAGCGCAGTTTCAGACAAGTATTCGAGCTAATCGGCATGTTGAATGGTATTACTTTCCTGGATCCGAGACGATGCAACTGAAGCAAATGAATATGGAGCCTTACGAGCCACAATCTGCCCGTAGTCGTCGTTTGGAGCAGGTGAAGATGAACGTTTTGGAGAATGGCGCATTCTATTTGCTGAGTGAGCTGTGTAGATTGCGGCCAGGGATTTCTAGGGGTGTAGCCAAGCTTTCGTCTAAATTAATATCGAATAGTGAACGTACGGATGTTAGCTATCATATTTATCCGTCGAATCGTTCGGTTAAGTTTGTGGAAACGGAATATGCGATTCCTTTGGCGCGGTTTGAGGAGGCGATGGAGGAGATTCATGCAATGTTCTTGCGGCAAAATATTGGGGTCCATTTTCCAATTGAATGCCGAACAACGAGCGCAGAGGATGGCTTTTTGAGCCCGACATTAAATCGCGAAAGTGCGTTTATTGCGTTTCATATGTACAAGGGGATGAATGAGCAGTTTTATTTTAATTGGGTACATGAGCTGATGCAGAAATATGATGGACGCGC
>JAZLIT010000047.1:0-2090 GCA_045617525.1 Solibacillus sp.
TAGAAAAAAGCTGAAGCTTCACATACGAAATCTGGTATAATCAATTAAGAAGCTTTAGTATTGAAAATCCATAGATAGTGGCTTCGAATACGCGACTAAGTTCAATACGCAAAAATCGGTCTGCAGGCGCGTAGGCAGTGGTAGCCACTATTTTTTTGAGCCTGAGACCGATTGTTTCCGAAGCAATCTAACGCGTCCATTACACACATTAACGTGCTAAAGTAAAGGCCACAAAAAGTCAACCTCAGTAGACAGTATTATCGGAATTATTATTTTGATTATTCGGTGCAGTAAGGTTATCCGTTATAGGGCATATGTGTGGGGAATACAGAGGTTATAAGTAATGAAGAAGATGAAACAGGACAGCTCAACAATTGCGTGGAATGCTATGGGTGATGAATGGTTTGAACTGGCACAGACTGGTGAGGATAGAAATCACTTTACCTTAATACAGAGGGTAAAGAAAAGTTTGGACATGAGGTGTTTGAAACAGATTTCAATACACTTTCGACCGAAGAATTACATGAGTGGTGTGAAATATTAGCCGATTACTTTGATTATCAAAAGTACAATAAAAATTAATTTTAAAGAACTAATGATTTTGAGAATATGGGCTAAATTCAGATTTTGTGAAATATAGAGGTAGTATAAATGAGATTAAGACCATATAAGAGCTGTGATGCTGCAATAATAGAAAACTGGATAAAAGATGAGGACGTTTTTCTTAAGTGGGGTGGTAACCATTTTGGCCCATTCCCAATAAACGGCGAAATAATAGATAATAAATACACCAACGATAATGGTGATTGTAAAGAAGCTGATAATTTTTATCCTTGGATTGCCTTTACGGATGAAGATGGAGTTGTTGGACATTTCATAATGAGATATCTTCACGGAGACAATAAGATTCTTCGTTTTGGTTGGGTTGTTGTAGATACTTCTATTAGAGGAAAAGGGTATGGAGCCCGAATGCTAAGCAAAGGACTGGAGTACGCATTTAATATTCTGGGTGTCGATAAAGTTACTATTGGTGTATTTGAGAATAATGAAATAGCACATGCTTGCTATAAGAAAGTAGGATTTGTAGATACTGAGATTGTTAAGTATGAACCATGGAATATAATTGAAATGGAATTACTAAAGTCAGATTATATTGAAAAATAAAATTGAAACTTAGAGATGAATCGCTAGATTCTAATTTAACAGGCTATTAGAAAGGTGTTTTTAAAATGAGTAATCCGTGGGAAGATATTAAGCTGTCAGATTATGAGAATCATATGAGTTTGGATTCGGTTAAACAACTTCAATCTATGAATCATACGATGAAAAGTCAGTTTGATGATTATGATGTTCATTCTGTAATGGTACTAGGAATTGCGGGTGGTAATGGCTTGGAACACATTAGCAAAGAAAAATATCAAAAGGTATATGGAGTGGATATTAATGAATCATATTTGACGGCTGTGGCAGAAAGATATAGTGAACTTTCTGATGTTTTGGAATGCTTGAAAGTTGACATTATAAATGAAACGGATAAGCTTCCGAACTCAGATATGGTAATAGCTAATTTGTTTATTGAGTATGTGGGTTATGACGCATTTTCAAAGGCTATTACTAAGGTTAAACCTCATTATGTTTCATGCGTAATTCAAATAAATGAAAGTATTGAACAATGGGTATCAGATTCACCTTACTTACATGCTTTTGATGGACTTGATAGTGTGCATTGCCAGATGGAAGAAAATGCACTGTCGGATGCAATGCTTAAAATTGGATATAAATTAATATGGAATGAATCGGACAATTTGCCAAATGGAAAAAGTTTGGTTAGACTCGATTATGAAATATGTAAATAAATTTTAATTTACTGAGCTTGAAGGTGTGATTATAAAAGTGAGGGAAAGATAATGACTACTTACTATAGTGATTCTTCAATTGTAATAAGAAGCATGAAAAAGGAAGATGCGAAAATATTCTATGATACCTATGTAACTTATGGCTGGCATCCGAGCATGGAAACATATGAGAACTATTATAAAGAGCAGGATGCTGGAACAAGAAAGGTATTTATTGCTGAATATAATGGAGAG
>JAZLIT010000048.1:0-8085 GCA_045617525.1 Solibacillus sp.
TGAGGGAGTTCCAGCAGGAAGTGTGGTACTTTATGAAAATGAAGAAAGTATTGAAATCGATAATATATTTGTGACACTGGCGATGCAACGTAAAGGTGTCGGAACTCAAATTCAGCGTGAAATTATGCAAATGAACCCAACAAAAACGATTATTTTGGTGGCAGATGGGGAGGATACTGCTCGACTGATGTACCAAAAACAGGGCTATACGTTTGTAGGCTTTCAATATGAAGCTTTAAAAACTGCTGAATCTGTTTGAATTTAAAAAGGAAAATACCTCATTAAAAGGGGGTATTTTCCTTTTAAATTTGTTTTTACTAGAAAGTCGAAGCCTCCGTGACCGTATAGTATTGCAAAAGAGCATCCTTTTCACTGTCTTCTATCCACCCCACAGTTAAAGTCAGTAAGCTAGCGCCAATTACTGCAAGCAACGTTAAAACGATAAATACGACAACTAAAAAGGACCTTTGTTGTGTATATGATTTCGACATAAAAACACCACTTCCTTTAATTGTTTTACTATATTAAGGATTGTTTCTTAGTTAGAATGTGCTTTTTCATGATAATAAACCGCATTAGAGGATTGATTTTTTTAAAACCGTAGTAAGAATCGGTTGAATCGGAACTGTAGCTGATTATGGAATAACAATTGCTCCCCCTTGTATAGACGCTGACTATATCATTAGTATGTATAGCAAAAAATACATTTGGAACAATGTCCACCTACATGAATTTTGTGTAGGTGGTTTTTCGTTGTACCTAAAACATTACATATAAAACAATTTCCTCTATAATAAAGTGACCAAAGTTTATATTCAGTTTATATTCATGCATTATGCTTATCACTGTACAAATTAAAGGAGGAATACATCAAACATGAATAAGTTATTAAGACCCATAACAGATTGGGTAGCCACTAAACGCGGGGCTTGGATTACCGTAATTGCATGGCTCGTATTAATGATTGGAATAAGCGCAGGTCCTAAACTAGGAGATTACAAAGTGACAAACTTCCAATCTCTACCGGACGAAGCAGCTTCCATCATCGCAGATAATAAAATCGATGAGCTTTTTCCGAATGAACAGGGTACTCCTGGTATATTAGTGTTCCATAATTCTGACGGGGATATCAATATTGAAGAAGTAAAAGAAATTCTTTCAGGTATTGAAGCAGAAAACATTGAAGGCATTGATCAAATTGTGCCAATCGAGCAATTACCAGAGCAGGCACTTGCTTCATTTATATCAGAAGATAAGTCAACAATGATTGTGCCAATGAATTTAGAGGCTGGTTTAGGTAATTCTGATTACGCAGAAATCAATGACCATGCAACAGAAATTGGTACATCAATTGCCAAAAATCTAGCTGCTGATTTTTACATTACGGGTCCAGCAGGGATTGCCGGTGATACGACAAAACTATTTGAATCAGCGGATTTCAAATTATTACTTGTTACAATCGTCATTATTTTAGTGTTATTAATTGCAATCTATCGTTCACCATTACTGGCATTTATTCCATTATTAGCAACGGTAATTGTTTATCAAGTCGTTAATCAATCGGTTGCGCTTATGGGTGCAGCTGGTTTAGAGATTAACAACTCAACAACTTCAATTATGAGTATTCTGCTCTTTGCGGCAGTAATCGATTATTCATTATTCGTGTTCTCTCGTTATCGTGAAGAATTAAATCATTATGAAGATAAATACGAGGCGATGAAATTCGCAATGCGCGCAACTGGAGAGCCTGTTGTCTTTGCAGGTGGAACAGTATTCGCAGCAATGCTTGTATTATTCTTTGCAGATTTCCGAGATTATCAAAACTTCGCACCAGTCTTTGGTATTGCGATGTTTATCATTATCATTGCTTCAATTACATTAGTGCCAGCGTTATTCTCGTTATTTGGACGTAAAGCATTCTGGCCAAAGGTTCCGAAATTTGGAGAAGCTAAAGAAGTGAAGCACGGCCTTTGGGGTCCTATTGCTAAGTTTGTTGTTAACAAACCTGGATTAGTAGGCGGATTAGTCGCTTTATTTATGTTAATTTCTGCACTTAACGTTTTTAATTTTGAATTTGAATTTAACTCTGTGAAAAACTTCCCAGACGATTTACCTTCACGTGTAGGGTATGAAATAGTAGAAGAGAAGTTCAATAAAGGGGATTTAGCGCAAACAGCAGTCCTAATTGAGTCAGATCAACCTTTAACAGAAGCACAATTACAAACGTTTACAGAGCATTTAACAAGCTATGAAGAAATTCACTCAGCTACAGTGGCGGGTGTACTTGAAGATAAGGAAGCAGCGAAGGTAAATATTTCGTTAACTTTAAATCCTTATTCTATAGAGGCGATTGATTTCATGGGCGATTTCCGCGAAAATACGGATAAAATGCTAGAAGAAATTGGTCTTGACGCAGATGTTTCCTATGGCGGTATTACGATGAAGCTTGTGGATGAGCGTAATGTAAACAGCAGCGATATCATTAAAATTATCGTACTAGAAACATTATTAATTTTAATTTTATTATTCGCGTTAACGCGTTCAATTAAAATGCCAATCTATATGATGACGACAATTTTATTTTCTTATTTATCTGCATTAGGCTTAGGTATTTTCTTAGTGGACGTACTATTTGGATACGATGCATTAAGTACGCGAGTTCCAGTGTATGCTTTCGTGTTCCTAGTGGCACTTGGTATAGACTATAACATCATTTTAATTTCTCGCTTTATGGAAGAGCGAAAAACACGTAAAGTGAAGGAAGCACTTGAAATTGCCATTCGAAATACAGGTGGCGTTATTTCTTCAGCGGGTATTATTTTAGCTGCAACATTTGCAGCCTTAATGACGATGCCTATCGCGGATTTATTCGTATTCGGCTTTATGGTAGCAGTCGGTATTATTATTGATACATTCCTAGTACGTGGTATGCTTTTACCTGCACTCGTACTATTCTTTGAAAAAGATAAAAAATAACAGCAAAAGGTGGGTGGGTACAATGCGTATTTTAGTCGTGGATGATGATCAGGATATTTTACAGCTTGTATCCATCCATTTAATGCGTGAAGGCTATACCGTTTTACAGGCAAATGATGCACAAGCCGCACTCCATTTATTAGAAAATCAACATTGTGATTTAGCGATTGTAGATGTCATGATGCCTGGTATGAATGGTTTTGAGCTAACGCATATTTTAACGAGAGACTTAGAAATTCCAGTCATTTTATTGACGGCAAAGGGCCAACTAGCAGATAAAGAAAAAGGCTTTTTGGCAGGATCAGATGATTATATTGTGAAACCGTTTGAGCCAAAGGAATTATTATTTCGTGTAGCAGTCATTTTACGCAGATTTGAGCGGACGTTGAATGATTTAATAGAAATTGGCAACATCGCGCTTAATCGGAAAACCTTTGAGGTATCGATTAACAATGAAACACTCATTTTACCGTTGAAAGAATTTGAACTACTCAGCCTGCTTGCTTCAAGAAACGGGAAGGTAGTACAACGCGTATTTTTAATGGAGCATACATGGGGAGCCGATTTCGAGGGCAATGAGCTAACGCTGAATACACATATGAACCGATTGCGTGAGCGATTAAAGCGTTACAATGCATCTGTTGAAATTCAAACTGTGCGTGGAATCGGCTATATGCTAGAGGTGATGAAATGAAATCACTTTATCGCCAATTTATTAGTGCGATGCTTTATATCTTGTTACTTAGTGTAGTAATTGGCTTTATTATCGCAAACATTATGTACTACACCAGTTCAAAAGAGAAAATAGATCAGCAAAATGTGAAAACTGCTGAGGAAATCGTACAAGTACTTGAAGATTTCCATGGAAACGAGGATGCGATGGCTGCCTATTTAAGTTCGATTGGGCAGTTAGGTTATCAATTTATGCGGATTGATCCAACGGGTAAGCAAGTTACTTATGGTGAGCAATTTACACATAATGTCTTACCAGAAGGAACCATTGATAAAGTTTTAAATGGAGAAATCTATCATGGCATGCAGGATTTCAGAGATATTTTCCTTATGATGGGTCATTTTTCAAATCGATTAGAAAATTCAGTGGGTGTTCCAATGTCGACAGCTACTGGGGATTATGCTTTATTTATGCGTCCAAATAATAAAATGCTATTTACGGATTTTCATATGATTCTTGTAGGCTTTATTGTTGCAATCGCGATTATCAGTATTACAGGTGTCGCTTTATTAGCTCGTCAACTAATTCGTCCAATTTCTGAACTTACCGAGGCTACAAAAGCAGTGAAAAATGAAAATTTCAAGTATCGCTTAACTATTTCTAGGAATGACGAAATTGGACAACTTGCTGAAAACTTCAATTTGATGCAGCAGCAATTAGCGCATAATGACGAGGCAAGGAAAGCGTTCATAAGCGATGTTTCGCATGACTTCCAATCACCCTTGATGAATATTCAAGGCTATTCGGAGCTTCTTCAAAATGAGGAGACATTGGATCAAGAACACCAACAATATGCGGGTATTATTCAACGAGAATCAAAGCGCTTATCAAATTTAACAAAGCAATTACTATTATTAACTTCGATAGATCAAGCATCGTATACTCTGAAGAGAAATGAAGTACAAGTAGATGTTCAATTAAAAGAGGTAATTCGTATACACCAATGGCGCGTTACAGAAGGAGATTTAGCACTTTCTTACAAACTAAATCCGATTCAAATTATTGGAGATGCGGAACTTCTATATAATTGTTGGGAAAATTTGATTGGCAACGCGATTAAATATGCAAAGCCTGGTGGACTAATTTCAATTTCAAGTACAATAGTCGATAACTTCGTGGAAATAACGATAAGCGATACAGGTATTGGGATTGATAGCGAGCATCTCGAGAAAATATTCGACCGTTTTTATCGTGTAGATGCAGCACGTAAAAAAGATGGTACAGGTCTTGGCCTCTCCATTGTTAAAAAAGTAGTGCAACTGCACAATGGAACGATAAAAGTTAATAGTAAAAAAGATAAAGGAAGCTCATTTACAATTAGGCTTCCGTTAAATAGGGAGATGAAGTAATGGAAAAGAAATGGTCAATTCGTTTAATTCGCTTTGCTGCAATATTTGGTGTGATAGGTACATTTATCGGTTCTCAAATGAGCGGCGGCTCGGATTACTCATTACGTCCAATCCATGCACATGCTTTATTAGTGGGCTGGTTATCTGTATTTGCATGGGGTATTTTTTACCGTGTTTATACAGTGAAATTTAAAAAGCTCGTAACAATCCATTCAATAACAGCAATGCTAGGTGCATTCGGGTTAACATTCGGCATGTGGATGTATAACTTAAATCCGTTTAATTTAAATGATACATTTGTGATGATCCTATTCATTGTCGGTGGTTCATTGTTATTATTGGCATTCATCTTGTTTGCCATCATTACATTCTTTACCGAGGATACACAAGACGCGAAATAATTTACAATTGGAAAGCAGGGAAATCATTTCTGATGATTTTTCTGCTTTTTTGAATTTTAGCGTTGTAAACTCTAATATCCTAATAAATGGAATGATGGTATACTCTATAATTAGAGGTGAATAAATTGGATATAAAATTATTTAACGGCGAAGCAGATGAACTTATCGAGTTATTAATTACGAATCAATGGAGTTACCATTCAAATCCGCATGTAGCTGAAAATGAAATTAAAGAAAAGGTTGAAAAGGGATATTATTCAAATGGTCGGGAAACATTTTGGATTATTGTAGATGAACAAAAGCTAGGTATCCTTATTATTGATGATATTGAAGATACAATTCCACTTTTTGATCTGCGTTTAACCCCCAATGCGCGTGGCAAGGGGATTGGTGTTCAAACTTTGCAATGGCTACAAAATTATTTGTTTGGCGAAAGAGGCAAAATACGTATAGAAGGTTATACGAGGGCGGATAATTTAGCGATGCGTAAATGCTTTACTAATGCAGGTTTCGTCAAGGAAGGGTATTTACGCAATGCTTGGGAAAATGCAGACGGAACAATCCATGATACAGTATTGTATGCATCTATTTTTGGTGATTGGAAGGAACATAAAATCACAGGTATTAGTATAAATGACCTACCATATTAAGTGGATTATTTTACATATAACGATACATAAGGCATAAAAGAAAGCACTCAAAACACAGTAGTAATGTTTTGGGTGTTTTTTAACGGAAATTTACTCCCATAATTCCAAACTATTTCTTTCTGACATTCGTTTATAAAGTATGAAAGGGTGTGAACCGCTTGCAAATCGACATGCGATTTCGAGAGATTATGGAGCAGCATGCGGAGCGTTTAATCCGCATCGCCTATTATTACACAAAGGATTTACCCATTGCAGAGGATATCGTACAGGATGTATTTTTGAAGTTTTATCAAAACCAGCAAAAGTATACGGAGCAAGGTGAGCTAAAGGCATATTTATCAAGGCTAACAATTAATCAAAGTAAGGATTATTTGAAAAGTTGGAATTACCGGAAAATGCGATTCCAACAAAAATGGACGACAGCTGTTGATGAGAATCATAGCGCAGAATTTGTGCGGAAGGATGAAGAAGCGCTAATTGGGGCTGCAATTATGCAACTTTCAATGAAGCAGCGTGAAGTGCTCGCCTATTATTATTTTGAAGAAATGACAATTGTACAAATTTCAGAGATTTTACAAATACCACAAAGTACGGTGAAAACACGTTTACGCAGAAGCAAGGAGCTTTTACGTCCAAAGTTGGAAGGAATTGATTGGGAGGTGCTATTGCATGAATAAGTATTTACCAGAAGAATTACAAAATTTAGCTGGAAGTAGAGCGCGGGTAATTGAACATGTCGAAGAACAATTACAGTCGAAAAAATCACTAAAGAACCGTATTAATATACGATTTATTGGTGTAGCTATGGTAGCTTTTCTCATTTTAGCCGTGGCAACGCCATTATTGTTATCAGAAAACCCATTTGAAGCGCAAAAAAGCGCGCCAATTAGCTTAACTGTGGGTCAGCATGATGAACAATTAAAACGCTATTTCCCTAAAGATGGCTCTGTGACGCATTACTCAACAGAATATGTTATTTATGAAACACGAGTATTTACATATTGGCTATACGATCAATATGTACAGCAAATCTTCATGCAAGGTGATGTAATAACTGCTCAAATTTATCGAATTGCTAATAATCAAGTGGATTTAGTGTTTGATGAACAAGTTACACAAGACGATGCAGCATTTCTGCTAGCGGCACTAGATGAAATGCCCTCGATTGAAACACTTATAAAGGCTCCCTTCACTAAAGATGAAAATTATGGTGCTTGGACAATGGTAAATCCATATGCGATGTCTAGCAATTTATACGTAAATTTAAATAACGTCATTGTCCTGGAAAAAGAGATCGAAAGTGGCTTCATACGTCGCTTTTTATCGCCTGAATTTGGTGAAACGAAGCTCGAGCATTGGACTGTAAACGATGGTCATGAAGAATTGCAATCTACGCGTATTATGTACTATTCTTCGTTAACACATGAAGTTCTTGATGATATGCCTACAATTCGCTTTGAGCAGTATAATCATCTATCGGTTAATACGGAATTTAGTACACCTTGGGAAACTTCACCAAGTGGTTCGAAAGTGATGAGGCTTGAGGGTCGTGGAAAACAAGGCGGCGAGGAAGGTGAAGGGGTCATTGTTATAAGAGATAATACTACATTTGAAGATACGGTATTGAAATTAAGTGGTAACCTTTATGGGCAAACTACGCCTAAAAAAATTGCTTGGATTGATGATAATCGATTGTTTGTGACAGTTGGTATGGCTCACGGTACGGTAACAAGAGGTGGCGATCTTTATATTCTTGATTTACGTGATAATTCGGTAATCCCCATCATTTTAAATAAGTCCGCACTAGAAGAGATTTCATGGATTGAAAGGTCTTGGGGTGATACCTTTGATTTCGAGCGATCCCTTTATAAAACGGAAGAAGTAAATTATGATGACCATTATACAGTTGAAGGTGAACTTACTTTATCTACAGGCTTTTTGACGGATATGAATGTAAGCAATTCCTCGGACCTAAC
>JAZLIT010000049.1:0-18913 GCA_045617525.1 Solibacillus sp.
TGGGTTGTTGGTAGGTTTAAGTAATTAGCTAGGTCCTGCTATAGCAGTTTCCGACTCAAGTCTGTTTAACCAGTTATGAACTAATGCGTTAAATACATCGGTTTGTTCGATTTGTAGGTTGTGACCAGCCATATCAAGCACTGCAAAAGTCGCTCTTGGATAATCTTCAATTAGTTGCCACGCATCGTGATATCCGACTACATTGTCCTGACGCCCAGTGATAATTAGCGTGGGATACTGAAGTTTAGATGAAATATCGAAGGTAAAGCCATATCCATTTTGACGAATGTGGTTTACGAATTCATAATTTGTTTGTTTAGAAGGAAGTAAAATTTCATTTCGAAACCTCTCCCATTCCGATTGACCTTGTACTACTCCCATGGCGCCAAATTCACCAGCCTCTTCTGGAGACAAATTTGATAGCAAGTTACTGTCTCTTTTTAGAACGGTCTGCGGTGGTACTATCCTTTCATCGAATTCAGGTATAGTCAGTGGTGCCATCAATAGTAATCCACGAACTCTGTCCTGTTGTGAATGGACTATGCCTCTGGCAATGTACCCTCCATATGAATAACCACAAATAATAAACGGTTGATCCGGGATAATCTCATCCAAAAGACGTAATATCGCTACTAAAATATCATCAGAGTTTTGAATAGATCGTTGTGACTCCGAATACCCCATACCTGGTAAGTCTATGTATATTCTCTTCCAACCGCTTCGTTTCTCGAATATCGGTTCCATTGCATGTAAATCACTTGATGGTCAAGTGTCCAACCATGCAACATAACGATTGATATCCCTTCTCCAATTACTTTATGGTGAATCGACATGTATTTGTTGCCCCTTTCTCTGTAAACCGAAGATATTGACATGGATATTTAAACCTTATATATATATATCACAATTTTAACAAACTTCCTTGTTCAACTAAACACCTAGAATTCCTCAAATTAAAGTTAATAATAATCCGCTTTAAAAGGCGAAGAAGGTGGAAAATTGTCAATTTTTAGGTTCTAATCACTATCTTTTATTCTTACAGTATATAAAAGCGTTAAAGGGGAGAGCTAATGATAGTTGATGGGGTGTTCTCAGGGGGTGGCATTAAAGGGTTCGCTTACGTAGGGGCAATACAGGCTTTAGAGGAACGTGGGATACAATTTAAGCGCGTAGCCGGTACAAGTGCTGGTGCCATTTTAGCAGCCTTTATTGCAGCGGGTTTTAATGCAAAAGAGCTAGAGGAAATTTTTGATGAGTTAAACTTGAAAGTACTGCTCGATCCACCGAAAATATTTATCAGCATGCCGTTTTTTAAATGGATTAATTTATATAGGCGATTTGGGATGTATCGCGGGAAATCACTAGAAAAATGGTTCCATCAAAAATTAGCGACCAAAGGTATATATTCCTTTGGTGATTTACCAACAGGTACATTAAAGCTCGTTGCTTCGGATTTAACAAACGGTAAAATTCTTGTGTTGCCAGATGATTTAAAACACTATGGCATTGATGGCATGACATTTCCAATTTCCCGTGCATTACGTATGAGCTGTGGTCTCCCGTTTTTCTTTGAACCAGTCTATTTAAAAAACGGTAAAAAGGAATCTGTCATTGTGGATGGTGGGGTGCTGAGCAATTTTCCACTCTGGATTTATGATAATGGCAACCAGATAAGGCCGATTCTCGGTATGAAGCTAAGCAGTGCCAGTGAAGAAATGTCACCACATGAAATTAATAATGCCATTCAGCTATTCGAAGCCCTGTTTTCAACAATGAAAAATGCGCATGACAATCGCTATATTGCACGAAGGCATGAGAAGAATATCATTTTTATTCCGGTAGAAAATTATAGTGCCACTCAATTTGATATGGATGAAGAATTGAAGCAAAAACTAATCTGCATTGGCAAGGAACGGACAATTCAGTTTTTAAAAACATGGTCCCCTGTCTGGTAAGCTCCATTAACATAGGGAAATGTTTTTTCAGTAAGCTCAATTTAATGAACGACTAAATTTTAGTATCAGTCTACTAAAGAAAACGTTGCAATTGATTCATACTTTGGTGTATTTTCTAGATTCGATTTATATAAGACAATTTCACTTACTTGAAAAGATAAAACCTTTTCTCCAAAAGGATTATGCATCACTAAATCGGCCATTTTAAAATCTTCACTTCCCCCCCATTTCCGGGCCAGTGTGATATGAGGATGATAAGGACGTGTTTCTAAAGTGAAGCCCGCTGCAATACAAGTTTTATGGACAATTTCTTGTATTTGAAATAACTGGTCCACTTCATTCACTGCTCCCCAAAATATACGAGGAGATTTTTGAGGACCAAACACATTTAGTCCTTCAAACTCTAACATAAAAGCTTTTTGTTTCTTAATGGCGTCACCCACTAATTTAATAACGGATGGAAGTTGTTGTGGGTTTACTGCACCAAGAAAAGCAAGGGTTATATGATAAACATTTAAATCCACCCAACGTTTAAACTGGAATATTGGTTTGATTTGAGTCAATTCATCATGAATTCTTTGTTTAACACCATCTGGAATACGTACTGCCCAAAAATAATGGGTCACTCTCTCCATATGCTTTCACCTCTCTCTTTTTATATAGAAGAATTGGTAAATGTTCGTTTCATATTTAAGAATTAGCATCAATAGCGAAATTAATGCATTTAAAATGAAAAAATCTATTACTGTTTTTCGTTAATATTTTTACTATGTCGGCTGCTCAATGTGTCGAGTGTTTGTGGCAACACATGAGTATTGGTGGGTTTATGTAAAATGCTTGGCTACTTTCGAACCAAGCATCCTTGTTAGTACACTAAGCAAAATATATTACTCACTAATTGCTATTTTTAACTATATTCTTAACACCAACATATGTTGCATAGAAATATCCGCCATATATTATTACAAGGAGTAAAGAGCTTATTATTATACTTTGGTATTCGAAACTAAAAATTTTACTAACTGCGCTTATTCCTACTATTGAATGAATAATAGCCAGACCCAAGGGTACGATAAAATAGATTAAGCATTGTCTCAATATTGCTTTGTTTATTAATTTTTCAGTGACACCAATTTTCTTTAGTGACTTATATCGTTCCAAGCTATCACTTGCATCAGATAACTGTTGCAATGCCATAACTGCCGCACTAGTTATTATAAATATGAGACCTAAAAATAGACCCAGAAATACAATTAATACTGTTAAACCATTCTTTCTATCTTGTATTTGGTCCCATGTACCCCCAATAACTAAAGCTGGAGAGACGTCTCTATATTGGTCTTCTGAAAGGTTATTAAATAGGTTCGAAAATTTGTCATCTGATTTTTCGGAATAATACTCTTCATATATTACATTAAAGCCTGTGAACTCTAATTGTAGGCTTCCATTGAAGTTATCAGGAATTATGAGATAAAAGAATTCGCTGCCTCCGGTAATCTTTATATTTTCCTCTATAGGAGATTCATTTTTGATGGTGTATGCTTTATCCTCTATATTGATGATGTCTTCACTTTCCATATATTTGGCCAAAGCACTATTCACCTGCCCGTAGTTAGATACAACTAAGACCTCATTCTCCATTAAATCAACAGCCTCTTGTCCCTTAAGTTTTATAATTGAATTATAATCCGATATTTTAATTGCAGATACAGCACCATCCAAATAACGTTCCTTTAAATCGATTTGCTCCTGCTTGCTTAAATACTTTGATAACAAGTTCTCTACAGTAACATTAAGTTTGTATTCACTATAAAAGGAATGCTTTTCATAATTTTCAAATGTAAAGTTTATTTTATTTAAATATTCTTCTATATCATTGACCTTTGGATCTTCATTTTCGTTATCAACGACTAGAAACGCTGAAGCATTAAAAAGAGTATTACTTCTATCAATACTTCCTTTTAAATCAAACGCAGTAAATAACAATGTAATGGTTAAAAAAAGCATAAGACATATTACAGTCATGGACAGAAAATTAGTATTTATCTTGTTGTTTATCTGTCTTAATACAAATATGTTTATATCTTTTAGATATATTTTTTTGCTCTTTTGCACAATATGAATAAAAAAATTGGAGAGACTGAAAAAGCATAACAGCGTTCCGATAACTCCCATCATGACAGTGACTAACAATTCAGCATTTCCAGCAGCTAAGCCAGTCTTTAGAATCCTAGTATAAGCAGTTGCTAACAAAAGCGCAGATAAAAGAAATATAAGCATTGATACAAAAGAATTCTTTAGCTTTACTTCTTCATTTCTCTTTGATGCATTTAGCATGTCAATCAATTTGTATCTCGAAATAGTAACCTGATTGAAGATCATCACCAGCAGATAGATTATTCCAAAGTATACTACCGATTTAACCACTGCACTTGCTGAAATAATAAACATATATTTTTTCAGATCAACCGATAAGATGTTGGCCGTAATAACTGACATCCCCTGTGATACGATAATCCCGAGTACAATTCCAACCACAAGGGACAGCACACCTATTATAAGGGTTTCAAAAATCAATATTTTTGAGATGTTACCTTTTGACATTCCTAACGTCATATATATACCTAATTCTTTTTTTCGCTTTTTAATTAAGAAATTATTGGCATAAATAATTAGCCCACCGAGAACAAAAGATACAAATACGGATGTTCCAGTCATAAGCATATTTAGTGATAACATGAAGTCGGCATTTTTATTCATTTCCAACATTGAATTTTGAGATTCAATCGAATTGAAACTATAAAATATACATACGCCAAGGGTTAATGTGAGGAAATATATTGAATAATCCCTAAAGCTTCTTTTTACATTGTTGATGGCTATTTTAGAGAACATGGCCAACATCGCCTCCAAGTAAAGTAACAACTTCAATTATTTTATTGAAGAATTCCTTTCTTGTATCATTTCCACGTATTAGCTCATTAAAAATCCGACCATCTTTTATAAACAAGATTCTATGGGCATAACTTGCTGTAAAGGAATCGTGGGTAACCATGAGTATCGTCGAATGAAACTCATTATTCAGTTTTTCAAATGAATCCAAAAGTAATCTTGAGGATTTTGAATCTAAAGCGCCAGTAGGTTCATCCGCTAAAATAAGGGATGGCTCCGTCACTAAGGCCCTTGCACATGCTACTCGTTGCTTTTGTCCTCCTGATAATTGAAATGGAAACTTGCTAAGGATCTCTGTGATTTCTAGCTTTTTCGCAACAGTTTTAATTAGGTTGTCGATTTCAGTTATTTCCCTCTTTTGTATTGTTAGGGCTAAAGCAATATTTTCGTAAGCAGTCAGTGTGTCAAGAAGGTTAAAATCTTGGAATATAAAGCCCAATTCATCACGTCTAAATTCTTCCAAAGCTTTTGCCTTAAGAACTGTAATATCTTTGTTATTTATAACAATCTTACCCGTTGTTACGTTATCAATCGTTGAAATACAATTCAAGAGTGTAGTCTTACCGCTACCTGAAGGTCCCATGATGCCTAAAAATTCTCCCTGATCTACCTTAAAGCTTATATTATCAATTGCCTTTGTAATATTGCCTTTATTACCATAATATTTTTCAAGCTTTTCTACGCTTACTATTGTTTGCATTCTTTTCCACCACCATCTTCTATCTTTTTACATCAAATTTGGCTTTTGTTTCGATAATTTTTGCACCATCTACATAAATAGTGACACCGTATTGCCCTTCTTCAAGACCCCCTGGAACGGATAACTTGGCAGAGAAATATCCCGCCTTGTTAGTAACAACTTCTTCCTCCACTAAAAATCTATTCGCTGTTGTAATTTCGCCTTTATACCATACGATCTGTGCCTTTTTAATCCAGAATCTGTTCCTCTTGGCAGAAAAATAAACCGTATCCTCTGGTGCAAACTCAGTAGTTACATCTAAAGGATTTCCTTTATCATCGATATTTTTAGACACAACACCATCCACCATTTTTGGCTCAGAAATGTATTCATAGGCAAAGAAGGCTCCCACTAATAAAAGAATGACCACTAGTATTCGGGTTAATATTTTTTTTAAATCCAATTGTTTCAATTCTAATTCCTCCCAAATTTATTATTTGTTATTATTTTATCAGTGGGAAATGGCATGACATATCGCTTTATATTTTATTAAAGTTACATTTTTGCAAGGTTTAAAAAAATAACGGGTTTACAGCTAATGCAGACACTAGCCATAAATCCGTTATTATGATGAATTAGTGCATTAAGTTAACACTGCCTAAGGGGAAAATAATACTAACCTTTGTTCCTTCTCCAGTTTTGGAAGTTAAGATAAGCCCTAAACCAAGCTGCTCCGCAAGTTTTTTGCATAAGTAAAGCCCTATCCCAGTTGACCCTCCAAACTTTCGTCCATTCTCTCCAGTAAATCCTTTTTCAAAAACTCTATTTATATCCTTATCTATAATACCGATGCCATTATCCTCTACGGTAAGTACGATATTGTTTTCATTTCTAATCGTATGGATCGTTACCTTCCCATCACGTTCCCTGGTGTATTTAATAGCATTTCCGATCAGTTGATTCACTATGAATTCCATCCATTTCGAATCACTGTACACCGTTCCTTCTACCGCTTCAATATCGATCATAATACCTTTGCTAATAAAGTCCATCGAATTTCTCTTGATAACACTTCTGACAAGGTCAGGTAGAGAGACCTCTTTAATAAGATAATCCTTGCTGACATTATTACTTCTTGAATAATATAGGACCTGTTCTATATACTCTTCAATTTTTTTCATCTCATCTTTAATATTTCGAGTAATGTCGTTTTGATTATTTTCGATTATTAACCTTGTTGATGCAATCGGCGTCTTTATCTCATGTACCCACGTTTCTATATATTCTCTATACTCATTTTCCCTATCTCTATAATTCTTTACATGCTCATGCATGTCCTTATTTGCCTGTCGTAATATATCATACAAAAGCTTACCTTCTATATTTTCGGGTTCTTTCATAATTTCAGACAACAGATACTTTTTATCTAAACTGTCCATAATACTATTTAACTCGTCATATAACATTTTCTGTTTAATAAATTCTATAAGTATATAAGTAAGTATTGGAAAAAACCAAATAGAGAAAATCAGGAGAATTATTCTACTGTTAATGTTAATTAGTAACATAATGCCGCATATGATAATGAATAATATAAAATTGATCAGTAGGAATGAAGTTCTGTCTTTTAAATACTCTTTTATACTCATGGGAGTATATATCCTAATCCACGTCTTGTTTCTATATTTCTTTTCATACCTACCCCTTCAAGTTTTCTTCTTAATCTTGTAACATTAACAGATAAGTTATTATCATCTACAAAAACATCTGCATTCCACATAAAGTCCATTAGATCGTCCCTTGATACAATCTTTCCTTTATTTTTAATCAAGCAGGAAAGTATTTTGAGTTCATTTTTGGTTAGCTCTGCTGTCCTGCCATTATAAATAACAGAACCATTGGATAAATTAAGCTTTAGATCATTATAAACAAGAGTATCCTGTAAGTTGGAGCCGTGAATTCTTCTTAATATAGATTCAATTCTCGCCAAAAGAATTTGAGTATTATATGGTTTTGTAATAAAATCATCCGCACCTAAATTCATACTCATAAGCTCGTCCATCTCGTTATCCCTGCTCGTAACTACTATTATAGGTACATCGGAGCTTTTTCTTATTTCTCTACAGATATAGTATCCATCAAAAATAGGCAGGTTAATGTCTAAAAGTATGAGATTAGGTTCTTCCTTTAGCGTATCATCAATAATATTTTCAAAATTGGTTGGCGCAACAGCCTCATATCCATATCTAATTAAAAAGGTTTTAAGTTCCTCTCTTATCTTTTCCGTGTCTTCTATAATAATTATTTTTGACATAGATTCACTTCCTTTGTACATTGTGGATACCTAATTATTTTTACTGATAGCAATCTTTCAATGAAAAACGTCAGTTCTATCCTAGACATATGCTCAGTCAAAAAATATAATTCCAATATTATACTTATTTTACACTTATACCATGCTCGGTAATTTATAACAACTTATGTACAGTTAACACTAGTATATTTGTTATTTGACTCCCTTTACACAAACCATTCAGAACCACGGACACAAAATAAAGAACGAATTCTCCTAATCAGAATCCACCCTTAAAAATTTCTTATAATAACTCCAACCAAGCCACCGCTTCACAATGAGCTGCGAAATCGGTCATAGCACATCCTAGAATTAAGCCGAGTTTCGACATTCTCAAAAAATAGCTTTATTAAGAAAGAGCGAAAGTTAAATAAAAACTTGTTCACTAGTTAAATATACATAGGAATCTCACAAGACTTTTTTATCAGTCCAATTTATTAATAAGTTTAGTTAAAAATAACAATATGAATACTCAATTGTTTATTTGCAAAAACCACCGATCTCTATCTCTCCTTTATTTGCTGAATTTCCTAACTAAAATCTATCTAAAAATACTGACCACTTTTCTAAATTAAGAATATTAATTACAAGTTAGATAGGTAAACACAAAGTCCCTTTTTATCTTAATTAATCAAACACCCTTTAGCCCTACCACTCTTTTTATATGTTAAATTAATCTTTTTTTGAATAGGAGAGATAAGTTTAATCCATTTGCAAAATCCAAAATATCAGCAAAACCCTAGTAGCACAACAACTATCATAAATATCCAACTAAGTCTCAATACTCTATTTTTCTACCAAAATTAGGTAATTAATATCAAAATTGTTTTTCGCTAATAAACCCGACACATTACGACATACAAACCATTCCCCATAATCTAACATAGTACTTACAACTAGAGATTTAAAATTCACAGATTAATCATTTCTACCTAAAAATATATAAAGGAAGGAGGTAAGGATGTTTCTAAAGTCCAACCTACAAGCTTCAAATCTACAATTAAAGGTAAAAAGTGAATTAAAAATCGAAGGGGGAATGAAAATGAAGAAGAAAAAAACTTCTAGAATTGCACTTAGTATAGTTGCTACTGCAGCGATGACGTTTTCTTTATTAACGCCAGGTGTTATGAACGCACAAACGACTTCCAATCAACTCTATGAATCTTTTAGAGATTCCAATTCAAGTAGTACTTTTAATTCTGCACGCGGAAAATTGAATACGCGCTTACTTGAAAGTTTCAAAGAGGATAACAAGGTAACATTTTTAGTGAAATTTAAAGATAAAGCGAATTCTGCTCAAGTTGCTACGACTGCTCGTCAAAAAGCGGTAGATTCAAACTTATCCGCTCAAAACGCAAAGTTGATTCAACGTTCTGCTGTTGTCTCTGAATTAAAGGCAACATCTATTGAATCTCAACAATCGGTAATGCAATTCCTTGATAAAGAAGCAGCGATTGGCAATGCAACAGATATTACATCCTTCCATATCGTAAATGCAATTGCCGTCACAGCAACTCAAGAAGTTGCGGAAAAAATCGCCACATTCGAAGAAGTAGAGAAAGTTTTACCAAATGAAACACGTCAACTCTTTGCAACCAAAACTGAAAATGCCGTAACACCAAGTGCGGAAGTTGCAAACGTTGAGTGGAATATCGAACGCGTTAATGCACCAGAAGCTTGGGAAATGGGCATTGATGGTTCAGGTACGGTAGTTGCAAGTATCGATACCGGCGTTCAATGGGATCACCCAGCTTTAAAAGAAAAATACCGTGGCTATAACGCAGCAACCGGACAAGTTTCTCATGATTATAACTGGTATGATTCAACTTCTGCTGGACGAGCTACTCCATATGATGATCAAGACCACGGAACCCACGTTACAGGTACAATGGTCGGTAGTGAACCAAATGGCTCAAATCAAATAGGGGTTGCACCTGGAGCCAAGTATATTGCAGTAAAAGCATTTACTGCTAACGGAGGATCAGATGTTGACCTATTAGAGGCAGCTCAGTGGATTTTAGCACCAACAGATGCTAACGGAAACCCGCGTGTTGATATGGCACCAGATGTCGTGAATAACTCTTGGGGCGGTGGTCCTGGATTAGACGAATGGTACCGTGATGTTGTTATTAACTGGCGTGCAGCAGAAATCTTCCCTGAATTTTCTGCAGGTAATACAACATTATCTAACCCAGGTGGTGCTGGTTCTGTTGCTGCACCAGCAAACTATCCAGAGTCTTTTGCTACAGGAGCAACAGACATCAATAACTCAGTTGGAAGTTTCTCTCTCCGTGGCCCATCACCTTACGCTGAAATTAAACCAGACATTTCTGCTCCAGGTGTAAACATTCGTTCATCTGTTCCTGGAGGAGGTTATGAAGGTGGTTGGAATGGTACATCGATGGCCGGTCCTGCTGTATCAGGCGTAGCTGCTCTCCTTCGTCAAGTGAATGCAAATTTAACCGTAGATGAAATGGAACAGATTCTTCTAGACACTGCAAATCCACTAACAGACAGTCAATATCCTACTACACCTAACCATGGTTATGGTTATGGGTTAGTGGATGCTTATGAAGCTGTTTCTTCTATCATTTCTGGACTTGGTACACTAGAAGGCCAAGTTACACAAGAAGGAACGGATACTGAAGCACCTAATTTCGATCATACTGCACCACATGAAACATATGCCGGAATGGCTTTAAATTTAACCGTTTCAGTTAGCGATAACATTAGTGTTTCATCAGTTGTACTTAACTACAAAGATGAAAATAATACATGGCAACAAATCCAGGCTGGACGTAAATCTGGAGATTATAAAGCTGGTGAATTCGCTGTAGTTATACCGGGTGAATTAATCTCTGGTAACTCATTTACGTACAAATGGACAATCAATGACTTTGGTAACAATGAAGTAATCAGTGACGAGTACGTTGTAGAAGTAAAACCAGGCATCACTGTTGGTTATTCTGAAAACTTTGAAACACAACCAATTGGCTGGTACTCATTTGGTACTAATGATAGCTGGGATTGGGGTGCACCAACATCTGGCCCAGGAAATGCTGCCTCAGGTGAAAAGGTGTATGCAACAAACTTATCTGGCACATATGCAAACAGCATGAATGCGACACTTGTTGCACCTCCAATTGATCTACCTGCAGGAAACTCTTACCTACAATTTAAACACTGGCATAACTTTGAACAAGCTAGTTCTGGTAGAGCGTATGATTATGGACATGTATTTGTTTCAACAGACCAAGAAAACTGGACACAATTATTATTAGTTCAAGGTCAATCAAATAGTTGGTTAGATGCAGAGGTTGATTTATCAGACTACGCTGGCCAACGTATCTATATCGGTTTCAATACATTCTCAGATTCTAGTGTACAACGAGATGGCTGGTATATTGATGATGTGGCATTAACTAGCGTATCTCAAACAAATAAAATCTCTAAAGGGAAAAACAATAATAATGGAAACGGGAATGGTAAAGGAAATGATAATGGAAATAAAGGAAATAACAGCGGGAATAAAGGAAACGGGAAAGGTAAAGATGAGCTAAAAGAAGCTGTAGATCCAAAGACAATTAAACCTGATGCACTTTCAAAAGATGGAACACCTGAGATTGAAGTAATCAGCAATCCAACACTTCTTCCATTAGGAGCTCAAGTAAGTGTCCTAGAATCAGGACGTTCGGTTTATTCAAGCCCAGCAGACGGTTCATACAAACTCACACATGGTACTGGAACATTTAATGTAAAAGCAGAGGCTTACGGTTTCACGTCTGAAGTACAATCAGTCACAATTGAGGCGGATGGCACTTCTACTGCGAATTTCACATTAGATGAAATTGAACAAAATACAATAAGCGGTACAATTACTGACCAATCAACAGGAGAAGCGATCGAAGGCGCAACAGTTATTCTAGTTGAAGACGCAAATATCGCTCCTATCCTAACAGATGCTAACGGTAACTTTGCCCTTACAGCATATGTGGGTACCTACACATTAAAAGTAATTGCTCGTGGCTACCATGGAAAAGAAATCCCTGTATCTCTTACAGGTGAACTATCACCACAAAACATTTCACTTGAACCATTCTACACATATCCAGGTGGAGAAATTGGCTATGATGATGGCACTGCTGAAAATGCTCGTGCATTCAACGCTGCTGGAGAAGCATGGGCAGTAAAAATGTCTCTTCCTGAAGGAAAAGAAAACGGAATTGTAACAGATGGTGTATTCCGCTTCTGGTCAACTGAATGGCCTAACCCAGGTGGAACTGAATTTGCAGTTGAAGTTTGGGATGCTAGCGGAACAGACGGTACGCCTGGCAAAAAATTAGCAGGCCCGATTAATGCAACTGCTCTTCGAAATGGTGAATGGACAGTAGTAGACCTAACAGAGCACAATATTGTTGTCAATGATGACTTCTATATGGTTTATCGCCAAACATTTGCAAACCCGAATACTCCAGGTCTTGCAACTGATGAAAATGGCACTAATGCAGGAAGAAGCTATCAGCATGTATCAGGTGCTTGGTCTACATCTCCTGCTAGCGAAGGAAACTATATGATTCGCGCACGCGTTAGCTATGAAGTAGTCGGTCCAGTAATTACTTCTCCAGTTACAAACTCAATCACAAATGAAGCTGTAACAACAGTTACTGGAACAGCATCTCCAACAACAACAATTGAGTTAAAACAAAATGGAGAAGTAGCTACAACAGCAGTAGTTGGAGACGATGGTAATTTTGCAATTAAAGCAAACTTAATTGAAGGGGCTAATGAATTTTCTGTCCTTTCAAAATTAGATGGTCGAGTAACAGGTGAATCAACTCCTGTTTTAGTTACTTTAGACACTTTGACTCCAGAACTAACGATCGATAAACCATCTGATGGTGAAAAAGTAAATCGTGAAACAGTAACCGTAGAAGGTTTAATTACAGATGCAAATATTGACACAGTTACTGTTAATGGTTTAAACGCAACTATTAGCAATGGAAAATATTCAAAACGCATTATTCTTGATAATGGAACTAATGAAATCATAGTAGTAGCTACAGACAAAGCTGGTAACAGTGTTTCTAAGACAGTTACTGTTACTACAGATTTCGATGCACCAATCATTTCAAACTTAAAACCAGCTACAGACATTACAATTACAACTGGTAGAACAGTTAAAATTGAGTTTGATAGTGAGCCAGGATTAAAACCTACTTTTGTGATCCATATGCCATTAACAAACTTAGTTCAAAATGCAACTGAATTACCAATGATTGAACAAGGAAATGGTCATTATGTTGGCTATTGGACAGTTCCTGCTGATACTGTTGCAAACGGTGCAGTTATTGAAGTAATTGCAATCGATGACTTCAATAATGAAACTCGTCAAAAAGCTGCCGGTAAATTATACATTAATGTACCGTCATCTACAGAAGATTCTAGCAATCCCGCTACTAATGAACAATCATCTAATGATGAAGACTTAACAGAAACACCTTAAAAAAATGAGGAGACCCCAAAATCGTTCATAACGACTAGGGGTCTTCCTTTTTATATAAATAAGGGTCTGACTGAAAACAAACTTTCAGACAGATCCTTACTCTATTTAATTACTTCTCCACTTTAATGTTATGATTATGACAAAATACGTTTGTCGGGTCATATAACGCTTTCACTTGTTGTAAACGCGCGTAATTATCAGCAAACGCATCCTTTGTTGCATTTTCTGTAGGATTAATAGAGTTTAAGTAGGATGCTTTTTTATGCGCGTATGGGAGTAATCCAGCATATAAATCGTTAATCCACGTTTCACATACTGCATCGTCGTCGTCCAGTGCCATCACGTCCACTATTAATGCCCAGCCTGCATCACGCATCGCAAATGGTGAAGTTTCCGCTGTCACTTCGTTCATCTTGCCACCGAGTGACCATATTTGCCCTAAAATCCCAGGTGATGGTGGTGCATCCATAAAGCTTAAAAACGCCTGTAACGTTTCTCCTTCTAATTTATCGAAGTATAAGGCTGTGCCGTAGCAGTTTACGCTTGGTGGAATCATCGGGTCAAGCTTTTGCTGTAGTGCACGATACGGGATAATCCCTGATTGGTCCATGATTGGCTTTGCTAGCTCGCGTAATGGTTGCATAGCTGCTTCGCCTTCCTCTTTCGCACCTGCATACATCCCTAACACCATAATGACTTTTTTGAAGTGTAGCTCTTCTGGTAAAAATGGTGCTGGAGGTAAAATCGTCACCGTGAAGTTGACCGCCACACTTTCATTTGGTGCGTCCTCTACAAAGCGTTGTGCATTAGTGAATACCTCTTCTGCATCCGCGTAGTCATACATTAAATCTAATGCAAATACATCCGTGCCGATTTCATACGCTTGGAATACAAGCTTCGTTACAACACCGAAGTTTCCGCCACCACCGCGAAGTGCCCATAAAAGATCTGGGTGTGAATATTCATCTATTGTTAAAATCTCTCCATCTGCCGTAACAATTGTTGCGCCGATAATATTGTCGCAAGCTAACCCATACATACCGCGCAAATAGCCAATTCCACCACTTAGCGCGACACCGAATGCGCCTGGGTTTGAAGCGGTTCCAATCGGTACGGCTAAACCGTACTTTTGTACTTCAGCTGTTAGTTCCCCCGCCTTTACGCCGGCTTGGGCTTCTACGGTTTTCGTTTCTTCATTTATCGTCATTGTTTTCATCGCTGACTGGTCGATAACCACGCTACCTTCCGCGATTGCAAACCCTGCTAAATGATGTCCGCCACCTTTGACCGCTATCGTTAATTCTCTTGCATTTGCATAATTTACGGCATCCACTACATCCTGTTCCGTTTCACAAACAATGATCACTGCAGGTTTTGACTGGATTGCTGAGTTGAAAATTTGGCATTTCTCTTCATACAGCTCGTTTGTCGGTAATAGTAGCTTCCCTTGTAACGCTTGCTCGTATTGCTGAAAATTCATTCAACACCTCATTCAATTTTCTGATATTCCTTAAAGGAATATCAGGTAAATATATGTGAACAGATCAGCAAATACGACTCTGTTCATTAGAATATAAACAAGTAAATTTAGAGAAAATAGTCTCTTCAACTAAAAATCTTATGCTCCATAAGCTATGCATTCCACTCTTCCTCTAAGATTGCATAAAAATATTCATCCCACCAATCGTTTCCTTGAGGTATACATTTCTTGAAAAAACCCTCTCTTCTCATACCGATTTTATCCATCACTCGATATGATGGAATATTCTCAGGTTGACAAGTTGCTATAATTCTATGTAATTTCATCGTCTCAAAACCATATTTCAATATAGAATGTGCTGCTTCTGATGCATATCCTTTATTATAATATTTAGGATTGAACACCCAACCGATTTCATATGTATGTTCACCAAAATACTTGTGAAACACAATATGACCAATCAAGGTTTGGTCATTCTTTAGCAACACAGGGAAAAACTTAGCACTTTCATTACTATTTTCAATTACAAATTTCTTCGTATCCTCATCTGAAAAAACACTCTCTGGTAAATACTTCATAACATTAACATCCGATGTATATTCATATACACCTAGCCAATCATCATATGTAAATTTTCGTATTATTAATCTTTCCGTTGTAATGTTCATTTACTTTCCCCCGTCTAATATTCAGATGCACTTTTTCGACAATTCACTGTTCACCTAACTCACTAAATTTAATACTTCAACAAAAAAAAATTATAATCCTCTATTTTTTATTTGCTCAAAATCTTTTTCCGTAGCATCCATTAACTTCGCAACTTCATTATGTAAATCTTGACAGTCAAAATAGTCCCCTCAATGCCCGCTACTACATCCCCTAAAGAGTAAGCTTGAACACATACACTCCACACACGTCGAGACTTATTAGTTCTATAACTTCAACAAAAATATCCTTAATCCTTTTAGAACTACTAGAAAGAAAAAACGGTTGTGCTGTAACACATAGGATGGATGAGGTTATATTAAGCAAATGAAATGGCAAAGGTGATAGTATCGTTTTTTCTAAAGTAAAGAGACCGAGGAAAGTGGTGTAAAGATGCTTGAATTTATGAAAGATATACTTATTGTCTTTGTAAGAATATTATCTATTTTACCCTTGCTACTGTTTATCACCCTATTTATGGGGAAACGTGCAATTGGAGAGATACCTGTATTTGATTTTTTAATCGTCATCATATTGGGGGCAGTTGTTGGAGCTGATATCGCTGACCCTAACATTGAACATTTTCCGACTGTTCTAGCTATCATTTTCATTGGAATTTTCCAAAGAGTTGTTGCAAAGTGGAAAATATCTAATCGGAAAATAGGTAGGTTATTAACGCTTGAACCAACTGTTGTTATTCAAAATGGGAAATTCATTGATAAAAATCTAAAAAAAATTCGTTATTCGATTGATAATATCCTTCAAATGCTTAGAGAAAAGAATGTATTTGATATTAACGAAGTAGAAACGGCAATTATTGAAGGCAACGGGGCTTTAAGTGTATTAAAGAAACCACAAAAAAATTCCGTGACGCGAGAAGATCTGAACATTGTAAACACAGCCTCTTTAATTTCCTTTCCTGTTATCATAGAAGGAACTATTTACTCAGACGTGCTAAGGAATGTTAATTTAAGTGAAGCGTGGTTAATACAGCAATTATCCGATCAAGGCGTTTATGATATAAACACTGTTTTTTTTGCTTCTATTAATCATAATCTTGAACTACATGTTTCTTTAAAAAATGAAAATAATATAAACATTCCACCTATAAAACACTAATTCGGATAAGATTTTGCGAAAAATTACAAGGCAAGGAACGTTATTATAAATGAACGAAGGCAGATACCGACACTTTAGTTCTAAGTTTTCACCAAAAATCCAAACCATATTTAATGAAAGAACCTATACATTAAAATTTTTTCAATAAGCGCGGCTGGTTCATAAAATAATAGTAATAGCAGACGGTCAATTAGAGGTGCACTACTAGCACTTCTAAACCGTCTGCTTTTTATGTTTCAACAAATATTAAATTAACTATACCAAAGGCGCACTAATAAAACGTATGTTCAAAAGCTCACTTAAATTAGATTTAGTCAGCCAACTCCAACCAAGCAACCGCTTCACAATGTGTAGAGTGTATGTGGCAACACATTGGTGCTGGTGGGTTTAAGTAATTGGTTAGGTCCTACAACCCGAAGTACCTAGCCCTTTTTAGTATTCCTAAATTTTTATTTTGGAATGTTATTAGGTTAATTTTTATATGCTTTATTATAAATCCTTTCTTTATTAAAGCATCCCGTTAGTTGAATAGTAAAAGAGATGCTATTTTGATTGTTTCTATCTAATAAAAGTGAAATGGATAAAGGTGTTGAAATGATTAAGAAACATTTAAATTGCCTCAATTAGAAAGGGAGAGAATATATGATTGATATACTCAAAAAATATATGTCTGATTTTACTTCAATGAGCGAAGATGAACAGCAGGCAATTTCCGAAAGTTTACAGATTGAGGAATATAAAAAAGGAAAATACCTTCTTAGACAAGGAGACTTTTCCACCATTAAATGTTATTTCGTCTTAATGGGGTGTGTTAGGCAGTTTTTTATAGATGAATCAGGTAAAGAGGTAACATCAAATTTTTTTACTGAAGAACAAGCTATACCAATTATCAATGAAAAGACTCAAGGTGAGCTGTCAAAGTATTCATTAGTCAGTGTCGAGGATTGTATATTAGTTGTTGGTGATGTTACTTCTGAAAATACAATGTTTAACAAATACCCACAACTTGAAATGATGATACGAAAAATCTTGGAAATAAATCTTGGTGAAATGCAAGATCAATTAGGTGAATTTATCAGCTCTTCTCCAGAAGAACGATATAAAACCGTTTTAAGGCAACGCCCCGAGTTAATTGACCGTGTACCACAACATCAATTGGCTAGTTATCTTGGAATTACTCCTGAATCATTAAGTAGAATAAAAAAGCGAATTAAAAAAAATATATTATAAAATGGATTTCATCCGCAATCATCCTGCTTCAAAGTAGCAACTAAGCACCGAAGACTGACTCACCAAACATCATTGAACCATATATCACCCTTAACCTTTGTGATAACTAAAAACATTTATAAAGTATCTAGAAATTAACTTAAGTCAATGAACGATTTTTATGCCCTTGTTATTATTAAATTAAATCAAAGATATTAACATTTGGAGGGGATTTTATGAAGGCGATAGTTTGTGATAAATATGGTTCACCCGATGTACTTGAATTAAAGGAGATAAAAAAACCTTTCCCTACCGAGGATCAAGTATTAGTTAAGGTTCATTCAGCATCTTTAAACTTTGGCAACTTAGTTCTTTTGGAAGGCAAACCGTTCTTAGCCCGATTTGCCTTCGGACTAACGAAACCGAAATATTTAATTCCAGGAGGTGACATAGCTGGTACAGTTGAAGCTGTTGGGAAAAACGTAAAGCTATATAAAGTAGGTGATGAAGTATTTGGTGACCTATCTGGTTGTGGCTGGGGTGGTTTTGCTGAATATGTAACAGTCCCCGAAGATGCTTTAGCCTTAAAGCCAAACAATATCTCCTTTGAGGAAGCTGCTGCGACTCCTATGGCGGGTGTGACTGCCTTACAGGGACTACGTGATAAAGGCAAAATTAAATCGGGGCATAAAGTTTTAATCTATGGAGCATCTGGAGGCGTTGGAACTTTTGCGGTACAAATTGCTAAATCATTCGGTGCTGAAGTAACGGGCGTATGTAGTACAAGAAATGTAGAAATAGTGCGGTCGATAGGGGCCGACCATATTATTGATTATACAAAAGAGGATTTTTCACAACAAAAGGAATGTTATGATTTGATTCTTGGCGTGAATGGTTCTAATTCCATTTCAGCTTATAAACGTATACTAAAACCAAATGGAAATTTTGTTCACGTAGG
>JAZLIT010000050.1:0-3553 GCA_045617525.1 Solibacillus sp.
AGCACTAAATTCGAATAACCAAGCGGTGGACGCCGTATGTTATAGAATGTTTGATGAGCCAAATAAGGGCTATGGTTATGTAGACAGTAACACACCCGAATCAATCGTAACTTTAGCTCCTCATATGCGCTAACACTAAAAAGGAGGATTTTTATTGAAAAAAATTCAATTTAAAGTATTACTTTTAATAATGGTTATTTCTTTAGTACTTGTTGCTGGTTGTAATAATACACAATCAAACACGAGTCAAATGATGCCTGATGACTTTAATTTCAGTCTTACGTACGGAACATATGGAAAACAAAAAATAGATACGTTTAAAGAAATTGTAGTTAAAGACCTAGTTGCAGATGGAACAATTAAAGCCAGTATTTCACTTACAGAAAAAGAAAAACAAGGAATTTATGATGAAATGATGAAAATAGATATAATGGGTGAATTAAATTTGGATAAAGAAAAAGAGTGTAGGACCGAGCCATCCTATATCTCGAAATGGAAGATTCATATGAATGGAGACACAAAAAGTTTTCACCATAAAGCTTACTGTGAATATCCAGAGGATGTCCTAAATTTGATAAAACTTAAAGACTACATTCATAATGTTGTTTCCTCTAAAAAGGAATACATGGCTCTACCAGAACCTAATGGATATTATCAGTAATATTTTACTGATTATAGTGTTTATGAATGATTTTCATATATGCAGTCCATTTTTATGTTTCCTCAATCACTTACTCAAAATATGTTCTATCTATTGTCATTAAATTTTTCAGCAGCGCTCTCAGAAACATCGAGAAATGAATAAACGAATAGTTGGTCACTCGATTACGTTAAGCGCTGTTACACAATCTCAGATGATTTTTGATTTCATTTTAATATTTCTTCCTCGATTACTTTCATAATGTCATATGCTCCTTCAGACTTGTTCGAACAGATTACAGTTTTAATTAAAGACTTAGGATAAAATGCAGAATGGAAACTAACTCCAGGGTCATAACCCATTATGTGATATTTTAAAATTTCATTATCATCTTTCTTAATCCATATCCCATAACCATAAAAGCTATTATCATCACTTGTATTAATATAAGGAGTAAGTAACATGTGAGTGTATTCTTCACTTAATAATTCATTATTTATAAGCGCATCCCATAGATTCCCTATATCATTCACGGTTACGAACGCTCCACCATCTGAACCACCTTTTACGGGCAATGAGTAAATGTTCGTCTTCCAAGTACCATTAGGAAAATCAATATACCCAAGTGCTGTTCTTATTGGTAAAGAATCGAATTCATAATAACCCGACTCGGCCATCCCAGATCTTTTGAAAATATGTTCCTTAATGTAATCAGCAAATTTAATTTGGCTTGTCTGCTCTATAATTAGTCCAAGTAAAATGTATCCCGCATTATTATAATGAAATCTTTCACCCACGCTTAATTTCATTGGTTGATTTTGAAATAATGGTAAAAAATCTTTCAAGGATCTTATTAGATACATCGGGTTCTTAATCCACAACTCTTCAAAGTCATCCATAACTTCCTCATCAAAATAATCAGGTATTCCAGCTGTATGCGTTAATAGATGATGAATAGTTATATCCTTATCAAAATAAGGAAAAGAAACATTAAGACAATCTTTTAACTTTGTATCAAAAGAAAGAAGCCCCTTCTCCACAAGTTGACAAATTGCTATCGCTGTGAATAATTTACAACCCGATGCTATTCCAAATCGTGTATCGAAGCTGTTTATAATTTGCTCTGAACGATTAGCGTAACCATAACTTTTATCTACTATTGTTTTTTTATCACTTTTGACAAGAACTGTTCCTGAAAAGTCAATTTCAATCATAACATCGGTAATGTGATCTTCTATATTGGTTTTCATTTAATCTCTCCTCTATTAGTTCTTCTTTCACTAACCTGCTGCGCTTGTTGAATTTCAAAGCTCCCAAACTAACTTTATTCCCCATCCGTCTCATCAAGAGAATGGACATTAAGCGACTCTCCTGCTTGTGTAGAAAAATCACTTCCTAAAGCCTGAACAGCAATATAGTCATGGAAAATCCGATCACCAAATTCCCAATCGATAGACCAGCCATCACTTCCATCTATGTCGTACCCAATAAGCGTTCTTTCACCCCAAGTCCCTGTTCCCATTTCGACTAACCAAAACAGTATTGTATCGACATTCTCTGCTTCTACTGTAATAGTCATTTCATGGACACCTTTTGGAACGATTGACCAGCCATTTTTCTCTTCTAAATCTGCATAAACCCTAGAAATTTGAGCTGAGTTATCGATAACTACGCTACCATCAGTTTGAATAGATGCCGCCTCTACATTATCAACATGATCAGATGATTCTTCCCCATTTTCTAACGGTTGAGCTTTTTCTTCATTGCAAGCAGTGAGAATTAATGTAAATAAAAGAACCATGACTATTGCTCTCTTTTGCATATGTACCCTCCGTTTTTCGTTGAAAGATTGATTGTAATCCTACTAGCACACTTTCTATCTATTCTATTTAAAATACAGTCTCAAACTGTTACTATAACTGGTTTTTATCAATATTGTATAAAACAACGCATAAACAACGTGCATAAAAAAGCCAAAAAACGCCGTTAAATCAACGTTTCTTGACTTTTATGTCTTAGGTAATTGATTAGCATGCCAAAACATGCAAAGCTATCGTATGGAGTTCCTTATCTACTTGTGCAGCATCAATTATCAATCTGATATTCGTTCATTTTATGGGCTAAACGGATTGTCACTTGCGCTAATTGTGCATACGTTACTTCACTCTTTGGCTTAAGCTGATTATTTTCCGGTTCAAGTAAACCCATTGCATACGCTAATGCAACATAGCCAGTAAGTTCCTTATCTACTTGTGCAGCATCACTGTAATTTAACTCATATATCTCACTATATTGCGCTGCTTTATTTAGCTTCAGCGTACCAATTACCCATTTTGCTAGTTCCTGATTTGAAAGGTATGCAGTCGCATTAAGCGTTTTAGTAGACGTATCAAGCATACCCATATTTAATGCACGTGTTACAAATGGATATAAAGCATGATCTGGCGTAATATCCGTAAACGATTGATTCGTCGTTTCATACTCATTATATCTAGAGCTATAATACATATATGTTAGAGATTTTAGTAAAACTTTTAGCGCTTCCTCTTTTGTAATTGGCGCATCTGGATTGAACGTTTCATCTATCTTTATAATACCTGCATAATTTAAATAATTTAATTCCTCCGCAGCTGTTGGATGCTCGATTGTCGGCTTATCTGAATTAGCCATACCATAAGCATCTAACCATTCCCCTGTTTTGGCATCCAGAACTGTAGACGAGCCTTCTTTGAAGACCGGTTGATATGCTAAGCTATAATGTTGCTTATTTTCCACTTTTGGATGGTTTACATATTGTAACTTCAGCTTTAACTCGTTTTCCAACAACTTTGTTGCTTCTTGTTGTGTCAAAATATCTGTTGCTGCTGGCCACTCGATATCATCATACGCGTTCACATTCAAACTTAATAAATC
>JAZLIT010000051.1:0-1121 GCA_045617525.1 Solibacillus sp.
CGCAGAATACAATTCAAAGACCTATGATTTTGAATTTAGCTTTTGGGTATATAAGCATGATGAGGGTATTAATCCCCGGGTAAGTTCAACCTTATCATTAAATCATGGCACACCACAGGATTTGGCTGCCTACAATATGTCATGGGACGAAGAGAGCAATATTCTTACCCTGTCAGGTGCATATATTAAACTACAGAATTATTTGTCATTGCCTGCGAACTCGACTATTGTTGTCGAAAAAGGTACCACAAACTATATTTACGGTCGAGTGACATTTAAAGGAGAAGGAACAATAACCGGTGAAGGCACGCTCAATATCATTAACGAGAATAGTGCAGGTGATTGTATTGCTACAGGTAAGATCTTTAATACGTCCGATAAGACTGATCCTCTTACCATTAATAATACCAAACTGACTCTCAATAAGGTAAAAGAGGATGACTATGTTGGAATAACTGTAAGCTCATTGACAGTGACCGGTAATGCGGATGTTTCTATTAATGGTAAAACTAAAAATGGTTATGGAACTTTAGTCCTTCTGGAAAATGAATATCTACAGGATGTTGGTACCAATGTGAAAATTACCGGCAGTGACATTTCTATTTATGCATTTGGAAAAGTTGAAATAAACGGTTCATTTTATGCTGAGTCATTATTTACAGCTATCAGAGTCAATTCATCAGATGTTATTATTTGGGGACAGGGAGCTAAGATTGTTTGTCCGACCGAATATTCCATAGATGGCATTAATTACCACGGAAGCTACGGTATAGGAATATATGATGCCTCAGGCGAGCCGGCTAAGAAGGTTGAAATTCAGGGTCTTAAGCCGTTTTCTTTGGCCGGAGATATTGCCGGCGAGCCTAAATTAGGAGAAACATTAACCGTCAGTGATACTATGCCTGCCGGAGCAACGGTTGAGTATCAGTGGATGATTTCTGATTCAAGTACCGGAGAATTCGTTGAAATTCCGGGTGCTAATAAAAACATTTTTGAGATAAATAATAGTTCTTATATCGGAAAAAATATAAAGTGCGTCGTTAGCGGAACAGGTGAATACGGTTCAATAGTAGATACAAATGTTGTTGGACCGATTAGCGGACCTGTAATATTTGACAAAA
>JAZLIT010000052.1:0-13097 GCA_045617525.1 Solibacillus sp.
GAAGCCAGAGAAAGCTCATCTTCAAATGCTAATTCAAATTCATCTCGATTCACTAAAACATCTGCATACTCTTTTATTTCATTTTCAAAAATATTAATTTTAGGACTTGGATGTGAGCCTACAATAAAAACCTTGGCCTTATAGGGGTTGCCATTTGTCTCAAATGGTCGGAAAATAGGTTTTCCACTCGTTTTATCAGTTACCCAGTTGTAAATATATTTATAAAATCCCAGCGATATTGCCATTTTAATCGCATCCTTTACTTTTCGATTTTTAGGACATATTCAGTCGCCTTTACTCCACGGATTAAATTTAAAATTTCTCAGCAATTGTATATGTGCATAGTATAACACCTTTTATTTGGTATTAAATAGGCGAGTAGTCAAAAGAAAAAGATGTATCAAAGGTTTTGATACATCTTTTTTTACTATTTTATCGTTATAATTCACTTACTAAAAACTGATTTAACCTATTTACGCAAATCACATTCGTTAATTGGCACAATTTTTGTTTTATGCTTAATTTTATAGCCAAGCCAAAGTGCAATAAATAACGGAATTCCGATGTACGATACGACCACACCATACCAATCAATTGTTCCACCCATAAATGCTGAGTAGTTTTGACCTAAAATTACGATCATACATAGTGTAAATGCAAATATCGGTCCAAATGGATAAAGTGCTGCTTTATAAGGTAAGTCATTTAAATCAAGGCCTTGCATCATGTACGCTTTACGGAATCGATAATGGCTAATTGCAATTCCAAGCCACGCGATAAATCCGGACATACCCGATGCGTTTAGCAACCAAATATATACGACACCTTCACCAAAGAATGACGCTAAAAAGGCTAATGAACCAACCGCTAATGTCGCTAGAAGTGAATAAATTGGCACACCGCCCTTTGAAACCTTCTTGAAAATTTTTGGCGCTTTGCCGTCTACAGCCAGTTGCCATAGCATACGACTTGAAGCATATAACCCCGAGTTACCAGCAGACAGCATCGCCGTTAAAATAATTGCATTCATAACAGATGCTGCGAACGCGATACCTAAGTTTTCAAACACTAATGTGAATGGCGAAACCGTGATACTTTCCGATAATAATCGTTCGTCTGTATACGGAATTAAAAGTCCGATTGCACCGATTGCGAAAATATAAAATAATAAAATTCGCCAAAATACCGAACGTACCGCCTTTGGTACATTTTTCGCTGGATCTTCTGTTTCACCAGCTGTAACACCTAAAAGTTCTGTTCCTTGGAAAGAGAATCCAGCTGCAAGGAAAATACCGAACATCGCAAGTAGCCCGCCATTAAATGGTGCATCTCCAACGAAGAAGTTTTCAAAACCTACTGGGTCATTTCCACCTAAAATCCCAAAAATCATTAAGAAGCTGACGATGATGAAGATAATTACCGTCGCCACTTTTATCATTGAAAGCCAATATTCACTCTCGCCATAAGCTTTTACCGATAATACGTTAAAGCCTAATACAATTACGATAAACAACGCTGTCCAAAGTGCCGAATGGCTATTTGGGAACCAGTATTTCATAATTAATGATACCGCTGCGATTTCTGCCGCGATTGTGATTGCCCAGTTATACCAATAGTTCCAGCCAAGTGCAAAGCCAAGCGCTGGATCCACAAATTTTGTGGCATACGTACTAAATGAACCTGAGTTTGGCATATACGCTGCCATTTCCCCTAAGCTCGTCATTAAAAAATAAACCATTATTCCGATCAAAGCGTAAGCAAGTAGCGCGCCACCTGGTCCCGCCGTTGCAATTGTTGCACCCGATGCTAAAAATAGGCCCGTACCGATTGTTCCACCTAGTGAAATCATCGTAATATGTCGGCTTTTCAAACCTTTTTGAAGCTCAGGTACTTCTCCGAACTGATTGTCTTTTGTACTCATTATAATTCCCCTTTTTTCTCTCCAAGCCGTGAATATATAAAGAAAAGCCGCCACAAGTAATCGTGACGGCTTCATAAATACCCCACAAACTTGGAAGATAGCTCAACACGCCGCTTACGCACACGTGACAGTTCTGCTTCTTTCGAAAGCAGCCCCAGCATTGAAATTGGTTAGCATTTCAATACTTCGGCGATCATTCCTTTTTTAACGCTTCAAAGATGCTCCCCATCTCCACATTAATACTCATAATAACCGCGACCTCTACCTCATCTGCATGAGGTAATAACTATATTAATTTAACAACAATTATGAGTCTAACATATCAGATTTGTATTATCAATAAACATATTCTATTCAGTTTATTGTGATTATTCGGAATGATTATGTGATTATTTAGTATTTTTTTGCGCCTCACCAAACATACGCTCGTATTTATGCTATACTGTAGCTAACAATTAACTAAAGGAGAATCCATGCGTGCGAAAACGTAATAAAAAAACAACACGAATTCCTATACTACAACTCATTTTCATCTCGCTTGCTGGTACTGCAGGTTGGCGTTTTTCAGAAACGTTAGAAGGCGTAATAGCCGCTATAATCCTTTATTTCTTCCTTTTAGTTTCATTTAAAATTTGGCGAAAAACACGTAAAAGTTCACGTCTACGCAAAGCAGGAATTAAGGAAATCGATCAAATGACGGGTGAAGAATTCGAACGGTATTTAGGCGAATTATTTAAGCGTCGAGGATTTAAAGTTTCCTACACTGCAGCTTCAGGTGATTATGGTGCAGATTTGATTTTGAAGGATGGTAGTAATATTATTGCCGTACAAGCGAAACGCTATTCAAGTACGGTTGGGGTAAAAGCTGTTCAAGAGATTATCGGAGCGGTTCGTATGTATGATGCGACAGAGGCATGGGTTGTGACGAATAATTATTTCACAAAGCAGGCCGTGAAGCTTGCGGATATAAATGAAGTCTATTTAATTGATCGCGATGAACTGATTGATATGATTTTAGGGAAAGTCTAAATAAAAGCCTACACAAAAAGCCATTGCCACTAGGAATATCACTAGTGAAAATGGCTTTTTTTAGTTGATAAAAGGATTAATTATTTCACTTCGCCTTGCCAGTTATTCATGCCGCCTATCATATTTGTTACGTTAAAACCTTGTGCTTGTAAGAAGTTCGTGGCTTGTCCACTACGACCACCTGCTTGGCAAATCATGAAATATTCTTTTGATTTATCTAACTCATTCATACGAAATTCAAGTAAACCAAGCGGAATATTAATAATGCCGTCAATATGTCCACCTGCTACCTCTTCTGTTTCACGTACATCGATTAAATTTAATTTCTCTCCAGCCTCTAAGCGTTGTTGTAATTCTACTGATGTAATTTCTTTCATGATTAATTAACTCTCCTTTTTTTATCCGCGATACGCACTCATACCACCGCGTACGTTCGTTACTTTTTCATAGCCTAGCTTCGTTAATTTTTTTGCAGCTTGCGAAGAACGCATACCACTTTGGCAAATAACAACAATTTCTTTATCCTTTGGTAGCTTTGAAAAATCCGATCCTAAAGGTATATTTTTGAATTGCTTAATATTGCGCGCCTTAAATTCTGCTGGCGTCCGTACATCGATAAAATATTTTTCTGGATCATTTAATACTTCCCGTAATTGCTTAGTCGTCAGCGAGTTTACACCTTTGCTAGGCATCATACGCCAAGCTAAATATACAATTACTGCGAGTACTACTATATAAATCATCTTTTTTCTCCTATCTACTTTTGATGATTAAATTCATCGCCTCTTGAATAACTTCATCCATTTTTTCATGATTACCTTCTGCCGCTCTGACACACTCCAAAAGGTTGGTGCTTACGATAACTCCGATTGTACGATCCACGCCCGAACGCACTGCACTTAATTGCGTGATAACATCTTTACAATCTTGTCCTTCCTCCATCATGCGAATGACCGCACGCATCTGTCCCTCAATTCGCTTCAAACGATTCAATGCTTTCACATCATATTGCATCTTATTTACACCTCTTATTTAAAGTTATACTGCGTCACAATCGGCGTGCGATTTTGCGTAACATCATTAAAATATTCCACTAAACAAACACCTAAAAATGAGCCTGAAACATTGAAAACATTTGTGTATCCGCTATTTTGCAACGCCATCACCGCATTGTAACTACGCTGTGCTGAGCGGCAGTGCACATACACTGGTACGTCCTTTGGAATTTCATGCATACGTTCTCGTAATTCACTAAGCGGAATATTAACCGCATTGCGCAATTGACCATTAGCAAGTTCTCTTACTTCACGTACATCTATAATATAGGCACCCGATTCCACTAACCCTCGTACTTCCTCAACATGCACTTGTTTGAAACGACCATCTAGAATGTTTGTTGCAACAAGCGCCGCCATGTTTACAACATCTTTTGCCGTACTGAACATAGGTGAGTAGGTAAGCTCAAGCTCTTTTAAATCATCAATCGTACCATTCATCGTAATCATCGTCGCAATAACGTCAATACGCTTATCTGCATTGCCTTTACCAATTGCCTGCGCACCTAAAATGAGACCCGTTGGTACCTCGAAAACAAGTTTAAAATGCAGTGGATTGCTGTTTGGCATTAAGCCGACCTTATCTGGCGCTATGACATAAACGCTGTCTACTTGATAACCCGCATCCTTCGCCGCACGCACATTTAAGCCCGTTGAAGCACATGCTAAATCAAAAATTTGAATACTCGAAGAACCAATTACACCACGTGTACGCGCTGGTTCACCGTACATATGATTCGCCGCTGCACGTGCTTGTCGCTGCGCAGGGCCCGCTAACGCAAGACGTGCTGGCTTATGTGTCAAACGATTAAATACCTCAATGACATCCCCTACTGCATAAATAGTCGGATCCGATGTTTGGTAATTCGAATTCACTTTCACCCCGCCAAGCTCGCCTATTTCAAGACCAGCATCCTTCGCCAACTTCGTCTCAGGGCGAACACCAATTGCTAAAATCACCACATCGGCTTCTAGCTGCGCACCTGAATTTAGCGTGATAGTATCCGCTGAAATTTTTGCTAATCCATCATTGACGATTAAGTTTACGCCTTTATCCATCATTTCCTTGTGTAAAATCTGCACCATATCCGAATCAAACGGCATCATAATTTGGCGAGCAAATTCCACTAATGAAACATTTCGACCAGCTAATCTTAAGTTTTCTGCTACCTCGACGCCGATAAAACCGCCGCCAATTACCGCGATATTTTGCGCATCAACTGTCTGAATATACTTATTTAAACGCTCGATATCCACAACATTACGTACTGTGAAAACATGCTTTTCATTAACTCCATCAACATTTGGGATAATAGGACTCGCACCAGGCGATAACACTAAATAATCATAGCTTTCTTCATATAAATCACCTGTTAATGTACTTTGCACCGTCACCGTTTTTGCCGCACGATTGATACTAATAACTTCTGCATTTACACGCGCATCAATATTATATTTTTTCTTAAACTCCACAGGATTCATTATCACTAAACGATCCGTATTTTCAACAATGCCACTTAAGTGGAACGGTAATGAACAGTTTGAAAATGAAACATGTGGACCTTTTTCGAACATAACGACTTCTGCCTGCTCATCTAAACGACGTACACGAGCTGCTGTTGAAGCTCCACCCGCAACACCACCGATTACTACAATTTTTTTACCCATTTATTTAAACGCCCCTTTAAATTACCAATTTACTAACTATAATATATACCCCTATAGGTATACTTGCAACCAAAAAGAATTCAAAGCTTAAATACATACTCAGAATACCTCCTATCGATAGAGTTTATTCACTCCAATGTAACACCTCTCAAAAAGGAAGTGGCTGATAAAAAAAGTTCGGACGCTTCACTTCATTACTAATTGGCTCATGGAAAATATGTGTTGCAGAGCCCGAAATAGGCGGTACTAACCAAACCCAATGGCCAGTCACCTCCCGGCCATGCGCCACTTCTTGCTGTTGGAACAGCTGAAATTGTTGCGCTGCAGTATGGTGATCAACAATACTCACTTTATCGCGTTTAAATGAATGTAACACCGCCACATTTAGCTCCACCAACGCCTTGTCCTTCCATAAAGAAGAAGCACTTACCGTACTTAATCCCATCACTTCAGCCATATCAGCACATTTATTATAACGATGAGCATCACCTAAATTACGTGCCCCAATTTCGGTTCCCATATACCACCCATTAAAAGGAGAAGCCGCGTAGTCGATCCCCCCGCAGTTTAACTTCATGCTCGATACGATCGGCACAGCATACCACTTCAGTCCTAAATCACGAAATGTAGGGTACTCTGGATGTTCCAATTCCACCTCAAGCACATCTTCAGCAGGAAGCTCAAAAACGCGCGGTGCAAGGTCGTCCACTTGAATAACAATCGGTAATACATCAAAATATGTACCCTTTGCTTGCCAACCAAGTTCAATACATTGCTTCGTGAACGCTACCGAATCTGAATCGCCAACAATTCCATCTGGCGTTTCATAGCCAGCATAGCGAATGATTTGGTGATTCCAAATTCTAATACGCTCCGTTTCAAATACCGTTAACGCCGGGCGAATTTTCCCGTCGTTCGTCGCAAAGCGTACATGGCGTAGAATCGCTTCAAAAATCTCGTCCTCACCTTCAAGGTGACGCTCATCAAACACATGCAGCGTTTTCCAAAAAAAGCGCCCGATACATTTATTGCTATTGCGCCAGCCGACGCGCGCACCAAATGTCAATTCATCCGTAGTCGGTTCAAACTTGCCATAACGTTTCACTTCCACTAGGCGATTTTCAAGCCAAGCATCACTTTGCTTCGTTTCATTTTTATATATTGTCAAAAAATCAATTACTTGTTCATTCATTTTTATTCCCCCTCCTATTGCTAGTTTGAAGATAAAATAGCGCTTTCTCAACCAATTCACACCGCAATAAAACATGTATTTTTCATACATGATTAACAATAGACTAATTTAGCGTACCTTAAAATACACTGACATTTCACACAGATACCAAAAGATGGCTTATAATAGAGGTAATTAACTTATTTGGAGTGATTTCAATGAACGATTCTTTAGAACAATTAGTGGACGCCTTTTTAGACGGGGATAGTAGCTTACAATTTTATTACAACATCACAACAAAAGATGTTTTCGTGCCAATGGATGGCACTCCCTACGATGATGAGGATGAGGATTCTATCGTGCCAGTTCCGTATAAATCGTCGAAGGAAATGTATGAAGTAATGGTCGACTTTTCTAAGTTACAGGATGACTCACTAAAAGAAAAGCTATTCAAAGTGTTGAATAACAAAAAACCTTTCGTGAATTTCAAAGAAGTCGTTTCAGATGCTGATCTAACAGATGCATGGCGGGAATATGAAGAAAATTACGCAAAGCAACAAATTTTAGAATGGTTAGAAACACTATAATTGGGGGATTTAAAATGAATTATTATAAAAAAATCGCAGTTGCGATTGATTTTTCAGAGCACTCCATTAAAGCATTCGAAAAAGCTACATCCATTGCCCTTCACCACAAAGCAACATTAGTATTAGCGAATGTAGTTGACACAAGAACATTTGGATCAATCGCTGCCTATGATTTAAAACTTAAAGAGCAAATGAAAGCAGAAAACCTTGTACAATTAAAATCATTAAAAGAACAAGCTTTAGCAAAAGGAATAGAGTCCGTTGAAATTTCATTAGAAGAGGGCTCTCCAAAAGAGATTTTAACGCAGCTTCCTAATGTTGATTTAATTTTATGTGGGGAAACAGGCTACAATAAATTCGAAAAGTTTATGCTAGGTTCTGTGGCAGACCGTATTTTACGTCTTTCAAAATACGACGTTTTAATCGTAAAATAATAAAAAAAAGAGGGTGAAATCTTAAATGATTTCACCCTCTTTTTTTAAAACGGGAATAATAGCGGCACTGCGATCATCATGACAATGAACATAATAATTTGCAATGGCACACCTATTCTCACAAAGTCCATAAATTTATAGCCACCCGCGGTTAAAACGAGCGAATTTGTCGGCGAGGCAATCGGTGTTGCAAAAGCCATACCTGCAGCCGCTGCCACCGCAATCATAAACGTATACGGATTCGCATCCATCGTTAAAGCAGCGGTCATTGCAATCGGAGCAAATAGAACTGCGGTTGCTGTGTTACTCACAAACTGACCAAATACTACGGTCAATAAATATACACCAATTAATACACCATACGGCCCGTACTGACCGAGTGTATCAATAATCGCGTCCGATAAAATAACCATCCCGCCCGTTTTCTGTAGCGCTGTCGCCATGGGAAGCATTGCCGCGACTAGTACAATACTTTCAAAATTCATTTTGCTATAAGCATCATCCATATTACGCAAACATCCCGTAACTACCATTAGAACAGCAGCAATTAACACACTGATTACCGCGTCGAATACCTCAAATACCATTAATCCGACCATTAAAATCATAATTAACCCAGCAATCGGCGCTTTCCCTGTGGCTGCTGCTAACCCCGCATGTTCACGCGGCTGGCCAACAACTACCACATCTCTTGTTTCCTTTGATAATAAATCAATTTCATCCCACGCGCCTTGCACTAAAATCGCATCCCCAAACCGAAGTTTTTGCTGCGCCATATCATTGAGCAAATAATCTCCTTTACGGTTAATCCCTAAAATATTCAAATTATATTTTTCTCGGAATCCAATTTTACTTACTGATGCGCCAATCAAATTTGATTGTGGTGTCAACAAAACTTCTGCCACTCCAATTTTTTTGGATATAAGCTCCTGCGCGCCACCATCTTCAAACTCTAGTCGCGCTAGTGCATTATCCTGCACAAATTGCTCCACATCCTCGAGCATCCCTTGTACATATAATTCGTCGCCTTCATGAATAATACTCCTTGGACCAGCCAATTCTTGATACGTCATCGGCAATAAATTAATTCCATCAGGCGCCCCGCGTTTAATTTTCAAAATATAAATATGGTACTTTGCAGGAAGCTTTAAATCCGCCAATTTCTGCTCAATAATTGGTGACCCTGGTTGCACAACAATGCGATACAACCTGTCATTCAAGTCATATTCCCGCGCAATTCGTTTCGGCGAAAGCTTGTAGCCACCTTCTGATTGTGTTTGCTTCGAATCATTCGGCAATAAAGTATTTCGCACCAGCACTAAATACACAATAACGGTAATCGTCGCAATAATCCCAATCGGTGTAATCGTGAAAAACCCTAATTTTTCATAGCCATTATCCACTAATATTTGACTCACAATTAAGTTCGGCGGTGATGCGATTAACGTCATTAGCCCCGACATGCTCGCGATATAAGATAGTGGCAGTAAAAATTTTGAAGGACTCACCTTAATGCTAATTGCAATACTAACAACAATCGGCAGCATAAGCGCAACAGTTCCTGTATTACTCATAAACGCCCCTACAGTTGCCACAATGACAAGTAATAAAATAAATAAGCGTAATTCACTATCACCTGACCATTTCAGTAATAAATTACCGGCCATCCCCGCAAGTCCTGTCCTTAAAATTCCAGCACCAACAACGAATAAAGCCGCAATCATAATGACTACAGAATTGGAAAACCCAGCAAGCGCTTCAACCGGTGTTAAAATTCCAAAAATCACAAAGGCTAGAAGTGCCATTACTGCCACTAAATCTCCTCGTAGGCGATTTGTCATAAACAACACGATCGTAACCGCTAAAATAATAAATGTTAAAGTTAATTCCACAGCAATACGTCCCTTTCTTACTTACTTATAGCTACATTCTAATAGATAAAGTACTTTCGGTCGCCTCTATACTATAAGATTTATCTTTCTCCCGTTAAATTATGTCCACTTTTAAACATTCATTTTCAATTAGCGTCTTTTTTTTCATTAAAGAAACAATTTCAACACGCTAAATCTAGATCTCTATTATTACAATAGTAGGCATAGAACATAGTCCGCTTTAAACTTGCAGCTAAAGGTGTCAAATATAATTTTCAATTAACTAGAATACTTCCTTAAAAAGAATAATTATAATCTAGTAGAAATGGTAGCCCATTTTTGCTATAATTTGATTATAAAGTGTTCAAAACTTTAATTTTTAGGAGGCAAACCAATGACTGAATTAAACAAACGTCCATTAACGACTACAAACGGTGCACCGGTTGTAAGTAATGACGATGTACAAACTGCTGGTCGTCGTGGCCCAATTTTATTACAAGATGTATTCTTAATTGAAAAATTAGCGAACTTTAACCGTGAAGTTATTCCTGAGCGTCGTATGCACGCAAAAGGTTCTGGTGCATTCGGTACTTTCACAGTAACGCATGACATCTCTAAATACTCTAAAGCTGCAATCTTCTCTGAAATCGGCAAGAAAACAGAAATGTTCGCTCGTTTCTCTACTGTAGCTGGTGAACGTGGTGCTGCTGATGCTGAGCGTGATATCCGTGGATTCGCACTTAAATTCTACACTGAAGAAGGGAACTGGGATATGGTTGGTAACAACACACCTGTATTCTTCTTCCGTGATCCATTACACTTCCCAGACTTAAACCACGTTGTTAAGCGTGATCCAAAAACAAACATGCACAATGGTAATTCGAACTGGGATTTCTGGACTGCATTACCTGAAGCATTACACCAAGTAACAATCGTAATGTCTGACCGCGGTATTCCAGATGGCTACCGTCAAATGCACGGTTTCGGATCTCATACTTACTCAATGATTAACGCTGAAGGCGAGCGCGTATATGTGAAATTCACATTCCGTTCAGAGCAAGGCATCAAAAACCTTACTGGCGCTGAAGCTGCTACAATCATCGGTAACGACCGTGAATCAGCTCAACGTGACCTATTCGGTGCTATCGAAGAAGGTAACTTCCCGAAATGGAAAATGTATATCCAAGTTATGACTGAAGAACAAGCTCGTAACTCTAAAGATAATCCATTCGACTTAACTAAAGTTTGGTATAAATCTGAATACCCACTTATTCCAGTAGGTGAATTCGAATTAAACCGTAACGCTGAAAACTATTTTGCAGATGTTGAGCAAGCTGCATTCGCACCTTCTAACGTTGTACCTGGTATTTCTTTCTCACCAGACCGCATGTTACAAGCTCGTTTATTCGCATATGCAGACGCTACTCGTTACCGTCTAGGTGTTAACCACCACCAAATTCCAGTAAACACACCAAAATGTCCATTCATGGTTAACCACCGCGATGGCGTAGGCCGTGCTGATGGTAACAATGGCTCTGCTATTACTTACTATCCAAACAGCTATGGTGCATTACAAGCGCAACCACAATACCGTGACCCTGCGTTAACTCTTGAAGGTGCTGCTGACATCCACGACTTCCGTGAAGATGACAACAACTACTTCGAACAACCAGGTAAATTATTCAACTTAATGACTCCTGAACAGCAACAACGTTTATTCGACACAACTGCTGGCGAAATGAACGGCGTTGAAGAGTTCATCAAACGTCGTCACATCTTACACTGCTACTTAGCTGATCCAGCTTACGGTGAAGGTGTTGCGAAAGCAATGGGCTTAACTTTAGACGGTATGGATCTTTCTAACCCATACACTAAATAACAAAAATGAAAGCCTCCGCTAACTGTGGAGGCTTTTTTGTGGTTGGATACTGATGGTCGGGCAAGTAATGGTGCTGCAATGTATCGTGTTGCTGAAATTTTTTCACTAAAATATATTTCAAATATAATGAACAGTACTGATTAACTATCTTCATAAGGCGTTCATTTTTTTCTGATGAAACATTTTCTGATAATCTTGCTCCTGCAATGATTGGAGCCCATTGAAAAATGTCCTCTTTAGATAAACCGCTTTTCTGACAATACAGACGCAAATACATTTCTGCTAATTCTACTGAGAACTGTTCATACAGCAGATACGTTCGATAGACATCAGCACGTAAATCACCTACGCTGGAATCCACCCAATCTATAATTACTTGGTTGTTATCATCTGACATAATTAAATTAAACAAGTGAAAATCTCCATGACATAACTTTTTTTTATATGTAATCGTATCCATTTTTTGTAGTAACGCGTTCTTATGTCTTATATTTAAATTGGGTGCGGATTCAATTTGCCGACGTAACTTTAATGACATAGGTTCAAGTGAATCAGCTTCTATCATGTGAATTTTTTGTTGTATATCTACGGAAATATTCATGTAATATTCTGCTTGGTCTCTGTTTCCGGATAAAAGATCACCTATTGTTTTCCCCTTAACAAACTCCATTATTATCGCTTGTTTCCCACCTATTTTCGTGACATCCAATATTTTAGGTACAGAAAGTCCACACGAATGGGCAAATTTCTGTTTATTCGCTTCATAAGATGATTCCATATCAGGTAAAAAATCTTTGAAGACTTTAACAATCTTATTTTCATACAGAAAAATTTGTGCTGTATTTCCAATTGCTATCGGAGTGCCTAGATTCATGTGTTTCTACTCTCCCTTTTATTTAATTGGTATTTTTGGGTGAATGAATCCCTAACTTATTTTGAATTTATCTTAAGAATATCTCCAAAAGTACATTTAAAAGAGGTATGTATTATTGGCAGTAAATCAGAGTTGCAATACGGTTATTGGCTCGTTGTCGCAAATTTCACCATTGTCACGGAAGCCAAAGCTTTCGTAAAGCTTTTTAGCAGCAAAGTTATCGGTCCCATATGGAATCCAACAGTAACGTGCAGGCCCCGCCGGAAGAGTGCGTATATATCCCAAGATTTCTTTCATGGCTTCTCGACCATAGCCTCGATTCTGGTATTGCTTGTCAATCATCAGTCGCAAGATGCAATAGCTGTCATCTACGATTGATGGGAGTTCATATCCGGTATTTCCATAAGTCAACATAACAAACCCTACCGGCTGCTCATCCGCATAAATGGCAAACGGCAATGGATGTCCCCCATTAGTTGCAAGGACGTAACACGAAGCCATGCTTGACAGATTGGATGCAACGAAGCGGCGTTGTTCTTCTGAAACTTCCAAGTTAAATATGGCGCGACGGTTTTCAAGCGTTATTTTTCTAAGACTAATCATGTATT
>JAZLIT010000053.1:0-12976 GCA_045617525.1 Solibacillus sp.
CGTTTAACTCTTCTATTACACTTTCCATCTTATCGTTATAAAATGCTTCTCCATCATAAGAATCAAATCGAATATTTAATACATTATAAATCTCTTTAAATTCTTGGATTGATGCCCCTTTAAACCATTCCCATAGCGCAAGCGCATCAGGATCCTGTTCTTCTAATGCTCTAAATGCTGCACGAGCCTGCTTATTTAGTTGTTCGTCCCCCTCAGCTAGCTCATGGAATTTCACATAGAGTTTTAATAGCTCTTGAATAGGTGCTATATTAATTGCATCCGAATTCCCCCATAGTCGATAGGCAACGATCAACTTACCAAACTGTGTGCCCCAGTCACCTAAATGGTTGATACGAACAGTCTCGTACCCATTTTTTTCTGCAATATTTGCAATCGCATTGCCGATAACGGTTGAACGTAAATGCCCCATTGAAAACGGTTTTGCAATATTAGGTGATGAATAATCCACAATGACATTTTTATGCTGTTTCTCTTTTTGACCGTAGTTAGATTTCGAGCTTAAAATTTGGCTAAGTACGTTTTGCGTAACTCGTTTTTTATTTAAAAATAGGTTGATATAACCTCCGACAACTTGAACCTCAGCTACTAGGTCATTCGCAATTTTGGAAGCAATGTCTTGCGCAATTACTTGTGGTGATTTACGATGCGTCTTAGCAAGTGTAAAGCAAGGAAATGCTAGATCACCTAGCTCCTGACGTTTCGGATTTTCTATTAATTGTTCTATTTGATTCACCGTTAATTCTCCATCTAATATACTTTCTAATATAAGTGCAATTTCACGCTTCATGTCCGTTTCCCCCATCTTTAATTGAATAAAAAAAACTCCCGTCTCTATGTAAAATAGAGACGAGAGTATAGTTTCCCGTGGTACCACTCTAGTTGCCACAAAACTGTGACCACTTTCTATTGTTAACGAGGTGACTCCCCGGCATTCTCTACTACAATTTCAAGAAGCTTCTCCAAAGTGCGTTTCATTCATCCTTTTTGCACTGGGCTTACACTACCCCCAACTCGCTATCCAAAATTTGATAAACTACTCTCTTTTTCTAAGAATTTTATTTGAAATTAATTATACATATTAATAATTCTGAATGTCAAATATTTTCTGATTATTTTGCCAACTATGCAAAAAAAATACATAAATAGGTACGCTAAATCTGATCAGCAAAACCTTTTTAAAAAGCGTATAGAGCCCACTAAAAAGTAACATACTATCATTACAAAAATGGATCCCCCCATTATTTGTAACAAACGTGCTCCACACAAAAAAGCGTTACTCATTTCCAAAAGAAATGAATAACGCTTTTTCTAATTTTATGGCCAGCTTATAGCTTAAACTTATTAACCGAATTATTTAATTCAATTACTTGTTCTGATAAATGATTCGCATGCTTTGCAACTTCAGCAGTTGCTGCTGTCTGCTCTTCAATTGTACCCGCCATTTCTTGCGTAGAACCAGTTACAGCATATGTTATCGTAGACACCTGTTCAATCATTGATACAACTGACTGCTTCTGAACGTCCATACGGTTAATACTTTCAGTTGTTTCACCCATTGTACTAGACATCGAGTTTAATGAATTAGAAAGCTCTTTAATCGCCTCATTAACAGTAACAACATTATTTTTTTGTTGTGCGCTAATTTGATTTGTTTGATTCATGACTGAAACAAGTGCTTCGGTTTCTTTAAGTACACTTGTAAGAATCATTTGAATATTAATTGTTGCATTTTTCGATTCTTCAGCAAGTTTTCGAACTTCATCTGCAACGACAGCAAAGCCTTTACCATGTACACCTGCTCGAGCAGCTTCAATAGATGCATTTAACGCCAGTAAATTCGTTTGGTCTGTTATTTGAGAGATTACATCTGTAACACTAGAAATTGACTTAGATTTTTCATCCAGTTGAAGTGTCATTGTTGTAACTTGTGTAAAGGCTTCTTCTAAATTACGGTATGAAGCTTGTAATTCATCCACTTTTTCAAAGCCTGTTTCCACCTGATTTAGTGCCTGATGTACTTCATCTTCAATTGTTTTTGACTTGAGTTTAACATCATCAATTTCGTCATTTAACGCTTTTAATGAACTTTCAGCTGTTTGCATTTGCTCAGATTGTTCGTTTGCATTTGTGGCAATCTGATCTACTGAAGAAGAAATATCTACAAGTACTTCATTATTGTTTTCGGAGATTGTATTTAATTGGTCAGATGCATTTTGAATAATTGCCGCTTTATCATTTACATCAAGAATTAACTCACGTATCTGATCAAGCATCTCATTGTAAGAAGCTTGAAGCTGACCAATTTCATCGTTAGAACGCACTTCAAATTGACTCACTAAATCCCCACTAGCTGTTTTCTTAAAGACAGACTGGAAACTACGGATAATTTTAATAATCGTATTCGCTAATACTATCGCCATAATAATTCCAACGACTAAACCGAAAAGAACAGCGAATATACTTACTTTAATTACCTCGTATATTTTCGATGCAAAAATGGCATCATCAATTAACGACACAACTTTCCAGTTATTTTTCTCCACCGTCACTGCATATCCAGCATAGCTTACACCATTAATTTCAATTCTTTCAATTGTTGTACGATCAGTTTCTAAAACCGCTGGCACCCAATGAAAGGCTTCCATAAATTCATCTTGATTTGCTAGGATATTTTCTGCACCTTCAAGTAGATCCTCTTTTACAGGATTGACGTTCATTCCACTCGTTCCATCTAGAAACGCTGAAACGACTAATCCCTGCCCATCAATGATCATAATATCAGCATTAGAGTTTGACTCAATCTGTTCTCTAATTTTTCCAATCGCGGAAAATTCAATATCAAATCCAACTGCACCTATTAATTGATCATTTACCATTACAGGTGCAATTAAAGATGTCATAAGTTTCCCAGTAATTGTATCTTCATAAATATCCATCCATGTCATTTTAGGTGATTCAGTTAATGTTTTAAACGTTTCTGAATCTCGTACATCCCAATCAAAATCAATTGGTGGCGTTACGTGAATTAGTCCATCACGAAAATCCATAAAATAGACTGCTTCGTATTCTTCATTAGATAATTGAACAGTTTCAATGATGGAATCAATTCCTTCTAAGCCACCGCTCTGTTCAATTAGCGGAATTACAGAATTACTAAGTTGATCTAATGCTTTTTCATAAATCGAAAGGCCTAGTTCCACTTGATTTGCTGCATTTAATGCATTTTCTTCTACTAGTAATTGATTATCATCAGATAAAATTTTCTTTACCGTAAGATGATTAAAAACCATAGTTACCCCAATAGCTAAAACGATTGCTAAAGAAATAAAGATAATCCACTTCAACCTCAATGATGTTTTTTTACTTTGATGTTTTCTCATGAAGTACACTCCCTATGTATAATAATACTTTAATCATAAAAATTAGCGCTAATATATGAATATTTGCTCATTATAAAATATTATTATAATTTAGTACTTTTGTCTACCCGTTTAACATTTTCTAGATAATATATAATTTTTTTAAAGATATTCCAGCGATAATGTATATGCATTCGAAATATTGCCAAAATAATTTAGAACCACAGAAAAAGACATTCTCCAAAAGAGGAGAATGCCTTTGAATTATTAACGAAGTGTAAGCTTATACCCAAAATAATTAAAGTTTAGTTACGTTAGCAGCTTGTGGTCCTCGGTTACCATCAGTAACTTCGAATTCCACTTTTTGACCTTCGTCAAGAGATTTAAAACCTTCGCTTAGGATTGCTGAGAAGTGAACGAATACATCGTTTCCGCCTTCTACCTCGATAAATCCAAAACCTTTTTCTGCGTTAAACCATTTTACTGTACCTTGTTTCATTAGAAAAACCTCCAAAAAATTAAGTTAACAAAAAATTGCTAGACAATAAAAAAATCCACATATTACAAAAAGTACCGACAATTGACCGATTACTTTTTGTAATATGTGAATCATTTATTCGGTAAAGCAATTAACTTGTTAAATAAAGTATAGCATCGACAAAAAAGTATTTCAATCTAAATTTTTTATTTTTATGAAATTTCTGTCATTTAGAAAAAATACCTATTTCATGTGAAAAGAAGATGCCATGATACACTTGTAAATCCTCATCACAGCCCTCACAAAACTCGACTTCCGCGTCATTCCAGAAGGCGTAAAACAGCCCGTTCCTAGATGCTTCATACTGATATTTTTCCCGATAGTTTTGCAGAACTTGCAGTATCTTTGATTCATAACTTTCATAATTTTCAAAAGTTAGCTCTTCGGCGTACTTTTCTTGTATATCATCGAATTGCCACCAGGGTTCATAATCCGCTTTCATTAAAATCAATTTATACATCGTGACACTCCAACTTTTTATTTATTCCTATTATATTACCCGTTTTCTTAACAAGTTGTCTATTATTCAACCTTCGAATATGGAATCTTTTAGGTGAGCTTCAAGTTATTGCGAGAATGCTATTTGTAATTTACAACTTTGAAAACAACTTGCTCATCCTAATCCTGCTTTTAAAAAAAGAACTTCAATCAGCTAACCCTTTTACTTGATATAACTATTAATTAATTTTGCCTTTTTTTATTTGAAAAATTAAGATAAGAACTATAGTATGGGTATTAGGCAAACACTATCTACCGTGGAACGAAACCTTTTTTCTTTTCATCCGTATATATGACTAACGACCGTAAGTAAGGAGGACATTTCATGCTATCCACATATCATTTACTATCAAGACATTTATTTGCCTTTTTCGCTGGTTTTGCATCAAGCATCATTCTCAGCGTCAACATACCTTCTGCTTTTTTAGCTTCAATAATAGTGTTTCCAGCAGCTTATTATATTTCCAATAAAGGTATTTTACGTTTTCAAGAAGGCAAACGCGCACGTGAGCTTAAGTTAACGCATTCTGAATATCTTGAAATTGAAAATCAATTACAGCTAGGCGCAAAAATGGCACAAGCGTTAACGCAAAAGTATGTTCAAGTTCGATCTGTAAAATCATTTAAAGTCATTTACGAAATGAGCAAGCTTTCAAAACGCATTCTGGCAATTATTAAAAATGACCCTACAAAATTCTACTTAGTAGAAGACTTCTTCTATTCGCATCTTCCTTCAGCTTTAGAGCTTTCCGATAAATACGCGCTATTATCGAGGCAACAAGTGACAGGAACAGAAATTCATTTAGCACTGGAAGATACGAGAAGTACGTTAAAAGAGCTTTACGTAACTATGGAACAAGATTTAAAGCAAGCATTAGCGACTGACATCGAATCCCTTAGAATTGAATTAGACTTTGCTAAATTAGCAAATAAACAGCGTAAAGAGCAACTTAAAATCGGTGGTGAAGAATAGTATGAACAACGAGACATCCTCTAACCCGTTTGATGCCTTTTCTCGAACGGGAAGCACTTTTGCACAAGGTGCAGCAGAAAAATTTGAAATTCAGCAAGCAAGTCAATCGAACACACCCATTTTTAGTTCATTGGCAGAAAAATATCAAAAGCATGCAATGGAGCTAGCGCTTGAATTAAACCATGAAATTTATGAAAGTGTATTAACATTTGGACGTACTTCCCAAGAAAAAATGACACAATTCACCTCACAATTATTAAAGCATACGCAAAGACAAGATGTGAATTCGACAGGCAAATTATTAACGGATCTTCTAGTGGAACTAGAGAAAATTAATCCAGATGCACTGATCCAGCAAGAACAAGGGTTTATTGCGAAGTTATTTCAAAAAAAACAGCCTTCAATTTCAGAATTAATGAGCCAATACACACGCTTAAAAGTTCGGATTGATCGATTAAGTATCCAACTCGAGCATTCACAACAGCAGCTTTTAAAAGAGTATAATATGTTGGATTCTCTTTACGATTTAAATGAAAAGTATTTCCATCATATTAATACATTTATTGCGGCTGCGGAAATTAAAATCGATCAGCTAGTTCGAATCGAATTAAAAAAAATCGAGGAGCAAGCGCGACTTTCCAACGATCCTCTAGATCAACATGCAATAAATGATTTACATATGCAAATCGAATGGATCGATAAGCGGAAATATGATTTAGAAATATCGCGTGAAATCGCCATTCAAAGCGCACCGCAAATTCGATTAATACAACAAACTGGGCAAATGCTCATAGAGAAAACACAAACATCTGTAATGGCCACAATTCCACTTTGGCAATCTCAAATCGCGATGCTTTTATCAATGAATCAACAGCGTCGTATTGCACAATCTGAGCAAAAATTAGTACGTGCATCCGAACAACTATCACGAAAAAATGCTGCAATGTACGAGGTCACAAAAAACGATACAACAAAACAGCGTGCAGTCTCCAATACTGATTTAGAACGTTTCCGTCAAACTCAATTGAAACTGCTACGTGATATTGAGGAGACGCTTTCCATTCAACAGCAAGCAAATGATAAATTACTCTTAGCAGAACAGCAGCTAAAATAAAAATGCTAGGTGAAGGATTTCCCTCACCTAGCATTTTTCATGCGAAATATTCTTTGTAATAGCCGCCAACTTTACCGCTATTATCGATTACAAAAATGAATTCTTCCGTTTCATTTTTTACTTCATACTCTTTTCCTACTGTTAAAACGTTAGAAACTAAGTATTTAGCTGCATTCGTATGAACACATTTCACTGTACGGATTGTTGGTGCGTCTTTCCAAGATAAATGTAACATTCTAAGAACGTCCTTCCTTTAGCAAACTTGCTTAACTTCACTTATTTTAAACGATTTCCTTCGAATTGTGTAGTGCATACTAGAACAAATAGCAAAAACTGTTGAAATCAACGTTTGTGTGTATGCTTTTCATTTGTTATGCTTATTAGTAGAGGTGGAGCGCATGTTTAGTAATATACCAAGTTGGTTTTACGCATTAGCAATTGCGTTTGCCATTATTTTCATCGGCTACTCCGAATGGAATTCAAGACGATAAATAGCAAAAAACGATAAACTACTATTCTCGTAGTTTATCGTTTTTTATTTTACTTTATTAGCGAAGTGTGCGCTTTAAGAATGCTTGCGTACGCTCATGCTTTGGATTAACTAATATTTCTGAAGGATGTCCTTCTTCTACGATAACACCTTTATCCATAAAGACAATACGGTCCGACACCTCTTTAGCAAACTCCATTTCATGCGTAACGATTAGCATTGTATTCCCTTGATTTGCTAGCATACGCATTACTTTTAAAACCTCACCAACCATTTCAGGGTCAAGTGCTGAGGTTGGCTCATCAAAAAGCATCACATCTGGGTCCATTGATAGCGCACGTGCAATTGCTACACGCTGTTTCTGACCACCTGATAGTTGATTTGGCTTCGCATTACGATATTGCTCCATCCCAACAACCTCAAGTAATGACATTGCCTTCTTCTCAGCCTCTTCTTTTGAGCGTTTTAGCACTTTTTCCTGCCCAACCGTACAATTTTTCATGACATTTAAATTATTGAATAAGTTAAATTGCTGAAACACCATCCCTAAATGCGTACGGTATTGTTCAATATTATGGTTATTCGTTAAAATATTTTCACCATTATAAATGATTTTGCCACCACTTGGCTTTTCCAGTAAATTAATACAGCGCAAAAGTGTTGATTTCCCTGAACCAGATGAACCGATTAAGCAAACAACCTCACCTTTATTTACTGTAAAATTAATGTCTTTTAACACTTCATGTTGTCCAAATGATTTACTTAGATGTTGAATGTCAATTACTGCTGTCATTGCACTAGACCTCCTTGCTGTTTCGTGCTTACTTCTACTTTATAGGCCTTTGTGCCACTTAGTTTACGCTCGAAATATCGTAATATTTGGGTAGCAGCAATCGTCATAATTAAGTAAATTACACATGCGATGAAAAATGGTTCTGCAAAGCGGAAAACAGAACCTGTGATAGATTTTGTCAGGAAGAATAATTCCGATACACTGATTACATTTAATACGGCTGTATCTTTAATGTTCATGACTAATTGATTTCCTGTGGCTGGTAAGCTGTTACGTAATACTTGTGGTAGCACGACATGTAGCATCGTTTGTAAGTGATTCATACCAATTGCTTCAGCGGCCTCGTACTGCCCTTGATCAATGGTTAAAATACCACCGCGAACAATTTCAGCCATATAGGCACCTGTATTTAATCCCACAATAATTAATGCTGCCACAAATGTATCAAGTACTAGACCATAAGCTGCAAGACCATAAAACACGACCATTGCCTGTACAATCATTGGTGTACCACGGAACACTTCAACGTAAACTGATAATAGGATGTTAAATGCTTTTAAGATGACTGACTTTAATGAACGTTTTCGCACCGGAATTGTATGTATAATCCCGATGAAAAATCCGATGAATGCACCAATAATTGTACTAATTACTGCAATTGAAAGTGTGATCGCTGCACCGCGAAGTAATAACGGCCAGTATTCTGCTAAAATATCTATAATTACGGTTAAACTCATAATGTTCCCCCTAACAGCAAAGGCTGCTATATTAGATATTGCTAGCCTCAAATAGAGAGGCTAGCACTATTTTCTATTATTTAACTGATGGTTGGTTAAGTAATGCTTGTTCCATCAATTCTATACGTTGTTCTTCAGTAATTGATTCAATTGCTTTGCTGATCGCTTCAGTAAATTCAAAGTTTTTGCGAACACCGACAGCAACTGCTACATCCTCTTCTGATGTTTTGAATTCAGAAGCAACATCAACAATCACTAATTTTGGATTTGCAGCTGCTGCAGAAGTTGCCTCAGGGCGCTCACCAATATAGCCATCAACTACGCCTGTTTCCACTGCTACACGCATTGCTGAGAAGTTATCCATCCCTACATGTTGTTTTATATTTGGAATTTGTGTAATTACTTTATAGTTTGTTGTACCTAATTGAGCTGTAATATGTGCCCCGTCTAAATCAGCAAATGAAGTAGCACCTGCATATTTACCGTCTGCTTTTGTGACTATTACGAAATCAGATGTGTAATAGTTTGACGTAAAGTCGATTGTTTTTTTACGTTCAGCATCCGGGCTCATGCCCGCGATAATTGCATCGATTACATTTGTTTGTAACGCTGGTAATAATCCTTCCCACTCTAATTTAACGATTTGTAATTCAAGACCTAATTCTTCTGCTACTTTTTTCGCAATTTCAACATCGTATCCTGCTGCATATTCGCCTGTACCATTAATTTTTACTGCGCCGTTAGCATCCGTTGTTTGAGACCAGTTAAATGGTGCATAATTTGCTTCCAAACCTACTTTTAATACGCCCTCTGTTCCAACTGTGTTACTTTCATCGCCACCACATGCAGCTAGAATAAGCGTTGTTAAAACAGCTACTACGAATAAAACAATTTTGTTTTTCATAATCCATTCTCTCCTTTTTTCAATATTATGGCTTTTATGTATACAAAAAAGCGACCTTACTATTTCTAGATAAGGTCGCGTACATTAAGTTTAGCCATAAAACCTAAAATCGTTCCCACCTGAGATAGCACAACTTATAAGTCTTGGGTAGACCTATAAGACAGTCTTGTAATTGTTCATTACAAGCCCAGCATAAACGGTAGAGCACCATATACACTTCGGCGATAGTTCCTTCTTTTTCATGTCAACGTTTGCTCAAACTCAATGAAAAACTATTAAATATCGCGCCTCTACCTCACGAAGTTGTGAGGTTTTAATATTGAATTGATATTTGTATCTTACAAGTAATTCAATTCTCTGTCAATACTGACAATAAAAATTAATGTGAATATTCCATTATAAATGTTCTATTTTTTTCACTTCAACTATGACTTCTAGTGTATGTTTTCCCCCTTGATATACCCCTTCAACAGGACTTACATCACGGAAATCACGCCCGACACATAAATTAATATGATTTTCTAGTACTTCAACGTTATTAGTTGGGTCAAGTCCTATCCAGCCAATACCTGGCACCATAATTTCAACCCAAGCATGTGTCGCAGATTCACCTATTAACTGATCGTCATCCCCAACATATAAATAACCACTAATGTAGCGCGAAGGAATTCCTACAAGACGTAATATATTTAGCATTACATGTGTATAATCTTGGCAAACCCCACGTTTCAAATCATAGGCTTGTTCGGCCGTTGTTTGGATAGACGTTGCAAATGGATCATATGAAATTGTGTCGTGTAAATATTTCATCAACTGTAATGCAAAATCAACAGGATTCACCGAAGGCTCCGGTAGATGCCCCAAAATCTCCTGTTGCTGATTTATGCGTAAATACGTAAAGTTTGAAGACGTTAAGTAAGGTAAATAATGCTCTCTAAATAACTGCGAGAAGAAAATCTCACGCATTTTATAAGAAAATTGAAGGGAGTAAATATACGGTGCGCGTTGTATACTTACGATCGAATTCGAAATGATTACAAGTTCATTATGGCGCTCCGCAATGTAAAAACTTTCAATTGTATTACGCCAAATATCGATATATTCCTTTGTTAGGGAAATCGGCGCAATCTTTACATTATACGAAAGTACACGTTGACATTCCGTACTACGTGGCTTTAAGCGTATCGTATTTAATGATTGCTCCACCATATCTTCATATCGGAAAATTGTAATATGTTTTATATCGTATTTCATATAAGAATCTCCTTACTGATCTTCCGCGCTAATATCTGCTCCTTTAATTATGGCAGTCATTACACGAGAATCGGTGCTGTCAAAAAGTAGGTTTTCGTAAAAATAGGTCCAAACCTCAAACAGTTTTCATGGATTTTCCGTATCCAGTCTAGACGTTCATCTACAGAAAAAGTGGAGGAATCTATCTGTAATAAAGTCTCTATTTCAATAATGGCACTAAACATCTCATTAGTAAATGCTTCATGATTTCCGTCTTGTAAATCAATTAATGTTTGATGGATTTTTTTTATACCGTATGCGACCGATCGTGTACATTTAAAGTCCGCAATTAAAAATTGTAGACCATCCGCATTTTGGCGCATACGATGACGTCTTGAATAGTCCTCTTGCGCATTTGTTAAAAGTAAGCCATAATTCACTGCAAAAGTACTTGATAGCTCCTGTTCCCTCTCTAATAACGTCCGAATTATTAGCGCTGTTTTTTCTGAGCGCTCGATCCATTTCCCTATTTTCATAAACAGAAAGCTCTCATCACGAGTCATAAGTGAATCAATAATTCCTGTTGCCGTTAAACAATTTAATTTAATTTCATTTAGAAATGAATTTGTTTCAATATTTGATAGCGCATGGTCCCGTGAATATCTTCGTACAATAAGGTGCATATCATGGCACGTTTCCCACAGCCCTGCAGGTACAATATCACGTGCATTTTTCAAATTTAAACGAACACTTTCTGCTAAGGATTCAATTGAGTTCAAATTTGTGCGATCAAATAATGAATATAAGATGGTAGTCTCTAAATGGTAGTCAAGATTACGCAATTGATAGTCATCAATATAGCCTGATATTTTAATAATTGCTTGCCATTCTTTTTCAATGATTTCATCATTAAAACTATGTTCTAACATACGCTCTAGCTGTGTGGATACGATATGGGCATTTGTTTCAATACGTTCTGCATATCGTCCTATCCAATATAGTGAATCTGCTACTCTACTTAGCATTAACTAGCGCCTCCTTTAATACCCATGTGTCCTTGCCTCCGCCACCTTGTGAAGAGTTTACCACTAATGAACCTTCCTTCAATGCAACCCGAGATAAGCCCCCCGGCAATACAAACGAAGATTTCCCACTAAACACAAAAACACGTAAATCAACATGACATGGATAAAATCGGTCATTTTGATAAGCAGGTGCCCGCGATAAAGAAATCGTTGGCTGAGCGATATATTGATGTGGTGTCTCAATAATTTTCTCTCTAAAAATTTCACGTTCTTCTGGCGTTGAGTGAGGGCCAATTAACATATCATAGCCTCCAGATGCGCCTACATTTTTCACAACAAGTTCATCTAAATGATCCAGAACCCAAGCTCTTACCACAGGGTCGTTCAACAAATGTGTTGTTACGTTTGGAATTAGCGGCTCCTCATTTAAATAATAGCGAATCATATCTGGTACATAATAATACATTGCCTTATCATCAGCCACACCATTTCCAACAGCATTCAATATTGCGACATTACCTTTTTTATAAACATCTAAAATATTTTCAACGCCAAGCATTGAATCAGCATTAAATACAGCAGGGTCTAAAAAATCATCGTCAATACGACGGTAAATAATGTCAACACGCTGTAATCCTCGAATTGTTTTCAAATAAACATAATCATCCTTCACAATCAAATCTCGCCCTTCAACTAGCGGGATATTCAATTGCTTCGCCAAAAAAACATGGTCATAATAGGCTGAATTATACATTCCTGCCGTTAGTAGTACCGCACTTACCTCATCCTGTTTAATACCACTAGGACTATGATCGTACAACGTTTGCTGCAATTCATCTAACTGTTCCTCAAGCGTTACAATGGAGTAATTCTCAAAAAACTCCGGGTATATTTTACGCATTACATAGCGATTTTGAAATACATAGCTCATACCAGATGGATTGCGTAGATTATCCTCTAACACAAAATAATCCCCTTTTTCATCACGTATCAAATCAATGCCTGCAAGGAAAATATGATTCTTAATTGGAAGGTTTGCATGCTTTACTTCTTTATAATAATATGGATTATTCTCAATTAATTCTCTCGGTATAACCCCATCTTCAACTATCTTCTGCTCATTATAAACATCATCTAAAAAGGCATTTAAAGCCGCCACACGCTGCTTCATCCCTTCTTCGATATAAGTCCATTTTTCTTTTGGGATAATAATTGGCACGAAGTCAAACGGCATCGCACGTTCTGTACCACCTTCTGAGCCATAAACAGTGAATGTAATCCCCTGTCGTAA
>JAZLIT010000054.1:0-1900 GCA_045617525.1 Solibacillus sp.
GAGGAAGTAAAGATATCCTCCGAACTGCGCTCAAAGAGGTGGAACACGGAGGTGACCGAAAGAGACCGTCTCTATCTCACTAAACTTGGCATGGATTCGGTATAATTGTTTTGAGTGTGTATAACACGACTTTTAGGATACATAAATCTGTCATGCATCTCAAGACTGTGTACGGCACTTTTACAGGTGTTAAGGTTCTTACCGAGCGGAATGATATATTCATTGCCGTTACTGCTGAAAAGGCTGATATTATCTTTGCTGTAAAAACCACGGTCAACTATGAAAAGCATATCCTGCATTTCAATCTGGTCGAGTAAATCTTTTACACTGACTTTGTCAACCATGGCTCCTTCATATATTTTTGATATGAGAGGAATTCCGGTATTAACGTCATAGGCCATCAGCAGATTGATTTGTGCTTCGCCGAGTTTACGGAATTTGTATCCTTTTTCAGCCAAATCATTTTCAGCAGAATCGCAGGCAATGACATGGCCATCGATTGCAATCTGTCTGGAACATGAAGAAACAAGTTTTTCTTCAAATTTGAAAACATTACCCTGTCGTCGGCCAAGGCTGTCGTACAGTTTTGATAACGAATCATACCCAAGCTTAAGCTTAGGATATTTGACCGAAAGAATACTCATGTCATAATAGTTATGAATGTCTTTCATGTATGTAAATCCCTGGATAAAATGAATCAGTGCAACCGTATAAATGGTTACTGCGTCTTTGGGATTAAAGCATTCTTTAAGCATGGATAAGACATTCTGTGAATTCGCCATTGTAACTGCGTATTCGCCAAAATCAAGGGTGCTGATTTCTTCATCACAGGAGAATCCCGTGTTTGGTATAAAACCAATCCCTTCCTTGATGGAACCGATTGCCTTGCCCATCTTGGTGTGACGTTTACCTTCATCGTCACGATACATGGTGTACTCATAAACGTAATAGTTATTGGATATGCGTTTTACCATAGTACCTTTTGGTTTAAATTTACGTATTGATTCGGGAACTGAATATTCGCTCATATATGCCTCCTGCATACCTAAACGGTATACCTAAATATTAACATATATGAGGCAAAAAATCAATACTTTTGGATGTAAAAAATGGCAAAAAATCCTTTGTTTTCAAGGGGTTTGCCCTGTGTTATATAAAGCAGGATGTATATTGCTTGTTAGCAAATGCATACCTAAAAAACGTTATTGTTGTGCCTAGCTTAAAGAGGAGGATTAACACTATGAAGGAGAGAGCTACAAGAAGGGTTCACGTAATGAGGAAGGATCTAAGAAATATTATTATAGCTATATGTATAGTAACTATAGCTATTGTAACTACAGCTTGTACAACTAAGACTAATAATGCGGAGGCAAATGCTGTACAGCAGGAAGATTTAGAAACTGAAGTTATAAAGTCAGAACCTGCACAAACTAAAGTCGCAGATATAGAAGTTGCGAAACAAAGTAACGAAGAACTTGAGAATTCTGAGAGCCAGCTGTTTTTTGCAATAATGGATGCAGATACGGAAGATAAAGTTGTAATAAGCGATAATGAAGTATATACGATTAAAGATGGAGAAGAGCTAATACTTTATTATGGCGATAATCGACTTAAGCAAATTTTATTTTTACCAGAAGGAATCATATCTGTAGAAGGAATAAAGAATACAGGTAAATATTATACTTTACCAATTTCAAAAGCAGGTAGTATAAATATGCAATTTGATATTCAACTTAGCAATGATGAAACTATAAGTAGAAAGTTTATTCTTGTCAACGAAAAATCTGACAACATAAGCAAAATCATTGGTTCTAATCCACATTTTGTCTTCTGCGTCATATACGCCATCACCGGTTACGTCTTTGCCATTATCATATACAACCACATCATTATACGTCCA
>JAZLIT010000055.1:0-5522 GCA_045617525.1 Solibacillus sp.
GGGAGAAGGCTGGAGCCGTGCCCGCGAAAAGCGTCCGCCGGAACGGAATCAACGGCTGCGAAGGAAAAGCGAGGACAGGAACGAATTTCGTTCCTGTCCTCGCTTATCTGTGCATAAGTGGACTTTTTCAGTGCCCTCGAAAAGAGTTGTCTCTTTTCTAGTCTTTTGATTGTTCTATTATTTTTCTATTGGCTTATAAAGTTGTCAATGAAAGCACAATATTTAAACTTGCATAAATCACTTGAACAATGAACACAGTAATGATGAGTACCCGACCTTTAGATGTGTTCTTAGTACCGAATGTCCATGGATATAATAGTATTATCGAAAGAATTGGAATTATACATAGTAAAGTGATTGCTAGATTATATTCTAACCCTATGAATACAAAGAACAGTATAGAGTAGGCAACCTGTAATGCAAAGAAGAGTAAAATGACAGGTAATTGTCCTTTGAGGAAAAAAAACCTATAAGCAAAAATCCAAACAACGAATAAAATAATAGCCGTAGCTTCAATTATTATGATCATAGGTGAGTTAATGACTAAAAATCCTAGTACTAATACGATAACAATACCAAGTAATTGAGCTTTAGCGGTATTTTTCATATTTGCAGACGTCCAAGCAAATAGCAAGACCATGGATAAGAGAGGTAATAATAACACTGAATACAATATACTTGCCTCTAAAAGTGATATACCGTCCAAAAAAACAGCTCCTTCCTATCTATTATATGTGGAACGACTTAAAGAATGAAACTGAAATAAGGTTTGATATCCATTAAGGTCATGCGTAAAATCTATTAACTGGGTTGGATTAAATATTTTTTTAGCAATAGGTATTGTTCACCGAGGATAATAGTAAATTAAATATTGACATTATTCTAATAATAAAGTAAATTAAAGACTAATTTCAATTTAAAAAGCAATGACAAGGATATGAATCCAATTTGAGAAGGTTAGCAGAGAGGGAAATCACCGGCTGAAAGTTTCCTAACTAGACAATTTGATTTACTCCCTTTGAGCTGTGCTAGGAAACTAGCAACGTGTGCAGGCGTTATCTGCAATCAATGAGCTACTATACGCTATTGCGGAAGTAGGAATTTGGGTGGAACCACGGGTATTCAAACACATACTCGTCCCTTTGTGGACGAATATGTGTTTTTTTATTTGCCTTTAAGGCAGCAGAAAGTAGAAAAGGAGCGTTTATATGACAAATCAACAAGTATTAATACAATTTCCTGATGGTAAACAAGTACCGTTTGCAAAAGGTGTTACGCTAACCGAAATTGCCAAAGTAATTAGTCCGAGTTTAGCGAAAAAAGCGGTAGCAGGAAGTGTAAATAAAACCACATATGATTTGGAGCGACCGATTCTTACTGATGCTCAAATTGCTATTTATGATGCACATGCAGCAGAAGGGGTAGAAGTCATTCGTCATTCGACAGCCCATCTATTAGCACAGGCGATAAAGCGTGTATATCCAGAAGCAAATTTTGGTGTAGGTCCAGTGATCGAACATGGCTTTTATTATGATATCGAGATGGCTCATACGTTAGTGCCTGAAGATTTAGCAGTGCTTGAACGTGAAATGAAAAAAATTGTCAGTGAAAACCTACCTGTTACTCGAAAAGAAGTAACAAGACAGGAAGCCGAACAATTATTTGCCCAAGATCCACTAAAGCTAGAATTACTGGAAGCAATTCCTTTAGATGAATGCGTGACAGTATACGAACAGGGCGAATTTTACGACTTATGCAGAGGACCACATGTACCGACAACGAATAAAATTCAGCATTTTAAATTAATGTCGATTTCAGGTGCCTACTGGCGTGGTGATAGTAATAATCAAATGCTACAACGGATTTATGGCGTTGCTTTTTCTAGTAAAGAAGCGTTACAAGAGCATTTTGTGTTTCTTGAAGAAGCAGAAAAACGGAATCATCGTAAGCTAGGAAAAGAGCTGGAACTATTTATGTTTTCTGAGGAAGCTCCGGGCATGCCATTTTATTTAGCAAACGGGCAGATTATCCGTAATGAGCTGGAAGCCTTCTTACGTAATTTGCAAACAATGTACGATTACAAAGAAGTTCGTACGCCAATGATGATGAATCAACGCTTATGGGAGCAGTCAGGACATTGGCAGCATTATAAAGAAAATATGTATTTTACACAGGTAGATGAGCAAAAATTTGCCTTGAAGCCAATGAATTGTCCAGGTCATATGCTGATTTATAAAAATGATTTGCATTCTTACCGCGATTTACCGATTCGTATGGCGGAATTCGGGCAAGTCCATCGTCATGAATTTAGCGGTGCATTGAATGGTTTATTACGTGTTCGTACGTTCTGCCAAGATGACGCGCATATTTTTGTGACACCAGATCAAATTGAAGCCGAAATTACATTAGCCTTAAAAATAATTGATACGGTTTACAAGGTATTTGGCTTTGACTATGAAATCGAATTATCGACACGACCAGATGATTTTATGGGGGAAGTTGCACTATGGGATCAGGCTGAGCAAGCGTTAGAAAATGTCTTAAATAGCTTAGGCTATAAATATAAAGTTAATGCAGGTGACGGAGCCTTTTATGGACCGAAGATTGATGTCCATATAAAGGATGCGATCAAGCGTAGTCATCAATGTGCAACGGTGCAGCTAGACTTCCAACTACCAGAAAAGTTCGATTTAACGTATATAAATGAAGCCAATGAAAAAGTGCGTCCAGTTGTACTTCACCGAGCAGTATTCGGTTCAATTGATCGTTTCCTAGGGATTTTGATTGAACATTTTAGCGGCGCATTCCCACTATGGCTCGCACCAAAGCAAGTTGAAATAATAGGCGTTTCAGAAGTGCATAAAGCCTATGTCCAAGAAATTTATGAAAAGTGCAAGCAAGCAGGAATTCGCGTGTCAATCGATATGCGAAACGAAAAATTAGGGCGGAAAATTCGAGAGGCACAGCTGAAAAAAGTACCGTATCTTCTTGTATTAGGGGATGAGGAAGTAGATGAAAGAACTGTGACTGTTCGAGCGTATAAGCAAGACGGTCTACAAAAAATGGAATTAGATAAATTTATTGGGGAGTTAAAATGGGAGATTATAGAAAAACAATTACCGAAGTTTAATCTAGATAATTGAAAATGAAATCGAAATAAAAGAGTAATACACCTCCAAAATAATACAGATAACAGGTACCTCGTATTTTGAGCAACGTTGTTCAAAATACGAGGTTTCTTTCTATCCCAAAATCGAGGCTTGTCGGTAATTTTTAATCAACCTTTTTAAAAAGTACATGAAATGTTAAATTAATATTCAAAAACACTGGTTCTATTTAAAAATTGTATCTGACCTTCCTTCTTTAGATTGAATAATTAACATATATTTACCATTGTGACTTCACAATGTATTTGTTCTTTATACGTATCTTTAAAAAGTAATCTTAGGAGGTGGTCACCTGTATTTTCTAAAAAAAGGTTTTGCACTAATTATAGGCAGTATTCTGCTATCTTTAGGAATAAATTTATTTTTAGTACCCCATGAGATATTAGATGGAGGTACAATTGGTATCGGATTAATATTAAATTACATATGGGGTATAAGAACGGGTGTCACAATTATTCTATTAAGTATTCCAATCTTTATATTCGCATGGTTTAATTACAGAAATTATTTCTATAATAGTTTACATGGGATGCTTGTCTCTTCTTTTTTTATTGATTTTCTATCACCCGTTAGTAATCTAATTGAGATTGAAGCATTCTATAGTTCGATTTTAGGTGGCATCTTAGTAGGAAGTGGGATTGGATTGATGTTAAAGTTTCAGACAAGTACAGGAGGCACAGATTTTATTGCCCAGTTTTTATGTGATAAAACAGGCATAAATGTAGGGATATATATTTTAATCATTGATGCTCTGGTTATTATATGCGGTGGTATATTATTACCTCCCGATACGTTTTATCTTTCTATTTTAACTATATTTTTTGTGGGTGTAACTACAAGTTTTATTACAAGATAGGATCTGTTGGAATTCTTACTTATACTTCCAATTGTTTTTTATCTTCTGTCCAATTAAAATAAGTACAATTAAATATAAAGCAATTAATATGAGTGTTTGCCAGTTACCATCAGCTAGCTGATTTCCTGCCAATGAAAAGCCGAGAAGAATAGGTAACTTACCTAAAATGGTTGCAGCCACAAATGCTGTAAATGTGACCCCCGAAATACCTGCAAGAAGATTTATACCTGCAGAGGGAAGAATTGGTACAAGTCTTCCAATAAGTACGGCAAGGAATCCATTTGTTTGAATAAGTGATATAAAACGTTCTAATCTACAATATTTTAATAAAAGCTTATTAGCTAAATCACGAAGTAAATTTTTACTTAATAGGAACAAGATGATGGATCCTACTACTGTCCCACCAAGATTAATTATAAGTCCCGTTATGAGAGAATGACTTGCCCCTATGAAAGTCGCTAAAATTGGAATTGGTGCAAAGGGAACTAAAGATACTAACACCATTATTAAAAATTGTAACAACGTTGAATACTTACTTTCTGAATGAGTGAATGAATTAAGTAATTGTTCCATTTTGAATGAAAGCTCTTTTCTATTACTAAATTTTTATAACTTTATGTCTATTGGTTCGTAACCCAGGTGGATAAAGCGTTGTATACACTTTCAAACCAATATTTTCTGCGATAGAATTCATTGTATCATCCTTCGCTAAAGAATGTCCAAAAGAAGTAGTGGGTTAGCACTAAGAGGTTGAAGAACTTTCTCAATCAGAAAGAGGAGAAAAAGGTTTTGGCTCAAGTGGTACAAAATAGCGTTAGTAAGTAAAAGGTTCGACTTTTCATTTAATAAAATTTACCGAAAGCCAGTAATCAAATAACGCATTTAAACACCAGGCACCCCCGGTACGATAAACGTATCAATTAAAGGGGGTGCTTCTTTATGTAAATTAAACTTGTGACATTAGATTCCATCACAGCCCCGTTCTTCCCAATTCCACTAGATTACTTTCACTTTTTGAGCGTACTTTTTCTATTTATTTGGGAATTTAACGTGAAAGTAACATGGTAATATATTCCTATTACAGCTATATTACAATCGTGTTACTGCAGAAAAGTGTATGAATCCCGATGCCAAGGTATTCCTGACCTCAATTGTTTCCATTGTAATCGTACTGTAAAAATCCTGCCAAATATTAAGGGATGAATTATTCTAGAAAACTATTTACTATGGTAATAGAACAAGTCGAAAGGAATGGTTAGATGTTTAAAAATATTAAAAAAGTGGCGATCGCCGCAGTATTATCTTTATCTTTAGTTGTTCCAATGACTACTATGGCAGCAGGTTCATATACAGTAATTTCAGGCGATACACTTTGGAAAATTGCCGTTAACACGCAAACAGGTGTACAGGAGTTAATCGATTTAAATCCACAACTTTCAAATCCAAATCAAATTTACCCAGGGCAAACAATTAATGTTCCTTCAAATGAACAAGCAAGT
>JAZLIT010000056.1:0-7453 GCA_045617525.1 Solibacillus sp.
TTGCACACGTTTCTGGAAAGATTCGTATGCACTTTATCCGTATTCTTCCTGGAGATAAGGTTACTATTGAGTTATCTCCTTATGATTTAACTCGCGGTCGTATCACATACCGTTTTAAATAATCTTTTGCACTCCGGACTACTTAAGGAGGTTAGGTTAGATGAAAGTGAGACCATCTGTGAAACCGATCTGCGAAAAATGTAAAGTAATTCGCCGACGCGGTAAAGTAATGGTAATCTGTGAAAATCCTAAACACAAACAAAAACAAGGGTAATAAACAAGGAGGTGCACAACGTATATGGCACGTATTGCTGGTGTTGATATTCCTCGCGATAAACGCGTAGTAATTTCATTAACATACATTTACGGTATTGGTAAAACGACTTCTCAAAAAGTATTAGCTGCAGCGAACATCTCAGAAGAGACTCGTGTACGCGATCTAACAGAAGATCAATTAAACCTTATTCGTGAACAATTAGACACTCTAAAAGTGGAAGGTGACTTACGTCGCGAAATTTCACTAAATATTAAACGTCTGATGGAAATCGGTTGTAACCGTGGTATCCGTCACCGTCGTGGTTTACCTGTTCGTGGTCAAAATACGAAGAACAATGCGCGTACGCGTAAAGGTCCTCGTAAAACTGTAGCGAACAAGAAAAAATAATTAAGTAAAGGAGGTTCCTTCTTAACATGGCTCGTAAACAACAAACTCGTAAACGTCGTGTGAAAAAGAATATCGAAGCTGGTATTGCACACATCCGTTCTACATTTAATAATACAATTGTAACGATTACAGATATGCAAGGTAACGCTGTTGCTTGGTCATCTGCTGGTGCTTTAGGTTTCCGTGGTTCACGTAAATCTACTCCATTCGCTGCACAAATGGCTGCAGAAGCTGCTGCTAAAACTTCAGTTGAGCATGGTCTGAAAACGTTGGAAGTAACTGTTAAAGGTCCTGGTGCAGGTCGTGAAGCTGCTATTCGTGCACTTCAAGCTGCAGGTATAGAAGTAACTGCTATCAAAGACGTTACTCCAGTTCCTCATAACGGTTGCCGTCCACCAAAACGCCGTCGCGTATAATTGGGCAACTTAAAGGTGTTAAAACCTTTAAGAACATCATTACTAATGTTAAATTCATTTTACATTAATAAAGGTCAATCTAAGATCGACAACTATGATGGTTTGAACCTATACATTCGATGTTTTGAAGGAGGGTAAATATAATGATCGAAATTGAAAAACCAAAGATTGAAACAGTGGAGATCAGCGAAGATTCCAAATACGGAAAGTTTGTTGTAGAACCGCTAGAACGCGGATATGGAAACACTTTAGGTAATTCTCTACGTCGTATCCTTCTATCTTCTTTACCTGGAGCTGCTGTTACGTCAATTCAAATTGACGGCGTACTACACGAATTCTCAACTGTAGAAGGCGTAGTAGAAGATGTTGCATCTATCATCTTACACGTTAAAAAGTTAGCTTTAAAAATCTACTCTGACGAAGAAAAAGTCATTGAGATTGATGTAAAGGGCGATGGAACGGTTACAGCTGCTGACATTACACATGACAGTGATGTAGAAATTTTAAATCCGGATCTATATATTGCAACAATCGCTAAAAACGGTCATTTACGTATGCGTATGTACGCACAACGTGGCCGTGGTTACACTCCTGCTGATCAAAACAAACGTGAGGATCTTCCTATCGGCGTGATCCCGATCGACTCAATTTACACTCCAGTTTCACGCGTCAACTTCCAAGTGGAGAACACTCGTGTTGGACAAAGTTCTGACTACGATAAGTTATCACTTGATGTATGGACAGATGGTAGCATCGGTCCTAAAGAGGCGACTTCGCTTGGAGCGAAAATTTTAACTGAGCATTTAAACATCTTCGTAGGCATGACAAATGAGGCACAAACTGCTGAAATCATGGTTGAAAAAGAAGAAGATCAAAAAGAAAAAGTTTTAGAGATGACTATCGAAGAGCTTGATCTTTCTGTTCGTTCTTATAACTGCTTAAAGCGCGCTGGTATCAACACGGTATTAGAGTTAGCTAATAAGTCAGAAGACGACATGATGAAAGTTCGTAACCTTGGTCGTAAGTCTTTAGAAGAAGTTAAGCATAAGTTAGAAGAGCTTGGTTTAGGATTACGTAAAGAAGACTAAGCGCACTTTTAAAATAAGCTAGATCAGATATTTATAAAGGAGGGAAACGTCCATGGGTTACAGAAAACTTGGTCGTACAAGTTCTCAACGTAAAGCTTTATTACGTGACTTAGCTACTGATTTAATCATCAACGAGCGCATCGAAACTACTGAAGCGCGTGCTAAAGAAACTCGTAAAGCTGTTGAAAAAATGATTACTTTAGGTAAACGCGGAGATTTACATGCTCGTCGTCAAGCGGCAGCATTCATCCGTCGTGAGTTAGTAACAGTTGGAGAAGGCGAAGAAGCTAACACTGTATTTGCACTTCAAAAATTATTTGACGATATCGCACCTCGTTACACGGAACGTCAAGGTGGTTACACTCGTATCCTTAAACTTGGTCAACGTCGTGGTGACGGCGCACCTATCGTTGTTATTGAATTAGTTTAATTCATAATAAACATAGGTGAGAAGAGAGTCCGGTTCACCGGTTGAATCCGGGCTCTTCTTTTATTCACAAAACACATATAATGTGTTCGCTAAAGCTTCATCGCTTTAGCACTTTTCTAGTGATTTATACGACATAATTAAGCTGAGCGTTACAATGAGCGAGTCTTCGGACGGCGTCTCGTCTAGCTCTCGCACCTCATTCAGATTAGGTTCATGGAAATGAGCAGCCATAAACCTTTATAATGTACTGAAACAGCGCATTTCTCTGAAAGAGGTGCGCGCTTTTTTATTTTTTATTATAATTTTCCTATACATTTATTATTTCCCTTCTATTTATACATATGATGAACTAAAGCACATTTGACGAACCCGTAGGCAAAGCTACGAACTCGCTAAACGTGTTTTATTTTTTTATGTGGAAGTTTTCGGTATAATAGGATAGTAGCGGAGTCTATTCAAGGAATGGTATGTTAGTGGAGCAGAGTTTAGAGGAGGGAGTTGAGAAAATGAACGAGATTTTATCTTTTAATCAAGTGGCATTTTCCTATTCACCTGAACAGGAGACTATCCGTAATGCAGTAAATGGAGTCTCATTTTCGATTAAGCAAGGCGAGTGGATTGCGATAGTAGGTCATAATGGCTCAGGCAAATCGACAATGGCCAAGCTTATTTGTGGATTAATTTTTCCGCAACAGGGTGAAGTACGTATTAAAATGGATGTATTAACAGAAGAAAATTTATGGGAACTACGATCTCAAATTGGCATTGTATTTCAAAATCCTGATAATCAGTTTGTTGGAGCTACTGTTCAAGATGATGTCGCGTTTTCACTTGAAAATAAAGGTGTGCCACATGATGAGATGGTTGAACGTGTGCATGCTGCGTTAAAGCAAGTTAAGATGGATAGTTTTTTGAATCATGAGCCGCATCACTTATCTGGTGGCCAAAAGCAACGTGTTGCGATAGCAGGAGCACTTGCAATGGAGCCTAAGTTACTTATTTTAGATGAAGCAACATCGATGCTGGATCCTTTAGGGCGTGAAGAGGTACTTCAGACTGTACAGCAGTTACGTGAAAAGACTGGCTTAACGGTTCTATCAATTACCCATGATTTAGAAGAGGCAGCGCTAGCAGATCGCATTTTATTTATGAATGCGGGTGAAAAGTTTGCTGAAGGTACGCCGATTGAAATATTTGCATTAGGTGATGAATTGACGAAACGTGGCTTGGATTTACCATTCGCGATGAAGTTAACGAGGCTCTTACAGGCAGAGGGTGTGCAGTTAAATGCACAAAATATAACAGAAGAAGAGCTGGTGAATGACTTATGGACATCAAACTTCAACAAGTAAGCTACGCATATTCAAAGGGAACGCCTTTTGAAAAATATGCGCTTCATAACGTGAATTTAGCAATTGAACATGGTTCATATACAGCTATTATTGGGCATACAGGCTCTGGTAAGTCCACTATTCTACAACATTTCAATGGATTATTAAAGCCAACATCTGGACAAGTCCAAATAGGTGATCGAGTAATTGAAGCTGGGAAAAAGCAGAAAGAACTAAAACCGATTCGTCAAAAGGTAGGGATAGTTTTTCAGTTCCCAGAGCACCAGTTATTTGAAGAAACAGTTTTAAAGGATATTATGTTTGGCCCGATGAATTTCGGTGTTTCTGAGGCGGCAGCAGAGGAACGTGCAAGAGAGTTAATAGAATTAGTTGGGTTGCCAAGTGATGTACTAGAAAAATCGCCGTTTGACCTTTCAGGGGGACAAATGCGCCGCGTTGCGATTGCTGGGGTACTTGCGATGAAGCCGGAAGTTATTGTGCTTGATGAGCCGACAGCGGGGTTAGATCCGCGTGGGCAAAAAGAAATGATGGATATGTTTTATCGTTTGCACAAGGAGCAAGGCTTAACGACAATTTTAGTGACACATAGTATGGAGGATGCAGCTCGTTACGCTGACCGAGTTGCGATTATGCATGATGGAAGTTGTGTGATGATAGGTGAGCCAGCTGAAATTTTCGATAATGTGGAAATGTTGAAGCAGTATCACTTAGAACCACCACGTGTCGTGCGTGTACAGCACCGTATACAGACGTTAATGGGTAGAAAGCTACCAATACTCTGTTTAACAGAAGAAGCATTAGCACGTGAGCTAGCCCACGTTATTCGAGAGGAGCGTGGTGAGTCATGATGGAGAAAATGATTTTTGGTCGGTTTATTCCAGGAGAGTCGATTGTCCATCGTCTAGATCCACGTTCTAAACTTATTTTTGTCTTTGCATTTATAGTTGTCGTATTTTTAGCGAATAATGCAATTACGTATGGAATATTATTAGCATTTACGTTGTTTGTGGTTTTAATGTCACGTATTCGCATTTACTTTTTAGTGAATGGGTTAAAGCCTGTTATCTTTTTAATGGTATTTACCTTCTTGCTGCATGTGCTCTTTACCAAAGAGGGCGCTGTGCTTGTAGATCTTGGCTTTTTGAAGATTTATGAAGAAGGTGTAAAACAGGGGATATTCATCTCGACACGCTTTTTAGTACTGGTCTTTATGACAACTGTATTAACGTTAACAACTTCGCCAATTTTAATTACGGATGGTATTGAAACGCTTTTGAATCCATTGAAGAAGATTAAGCTACCAGTGCATGAGCTGGCGCTGATGATGTCGATTTCGTTGCGTTTTATTCCAACGTTGATGGATGAAACAGATAAAATTATGAAGGCACAAATGGCACGTGGGTCAGATTTAAGCGCAGGGCCATTAAAAGCACGTATAAAGGCGATTGTACCACTTTTGGTCCCTTTGTTTGTCAGCGCGTTTAAACGTGCTGAGGACTTGGCTACGGCGATGGAGGTACGTGGCTATCGCGGTGGAGAAGGTCGCACTCGTTATCGTCAGTTGAAGTGGACGTGGAAAGATACGTTTAGCCTTGTTGTATTAGTGGCGGTGGCGGCATTGTTATTCTTTTACCGCAGCTAAAGAGTTAGGAGAACAATTATGAAACGATTAAAGGCAACAATTAGCTATGATGGCACGAATTTCTCAGGCTATCAGGTGCAGCCAGGAGCGCGTACTGTGCAGCTAGAGTTGGAGAAAGTTTTAGCCTTGATGCATAAAGGTGAAACGGTAAAGGTGACGGCTAGTGGACGTACTGATGCGAGAGTGCATGCTACGGGCCAAGTTATTCATTTTGATACGACTTTAGCGATTCCAATAGATAAATATCGTAAAGCATTAAACGTGCAGTTGCCTAAGGATATTCGTATACTTGAAGTCGAGGAAGTTGCATCAGATTTCCACGCGCGCTTTAGTGTTGTAGGGAAGCGTTACCGCTATATTTGGGACTGCGGTGTTATACAAAGTCCATTTCGCCGTCATTATGCAGTCGAAACAAATGGCGTAAAGCCAAATGTCGAGGATATGCGTGAAGCTGCAACGTATATAGTAGGTGAACATGACTTTACATGTTTTTGCGCGGCGAATACTAGTGTCGTTGATAAAGTTCGTACCGTCCATCATTTACAATTCGAATGGCATGGTGAGGAGCTGCATATGACGATCGAAGGCAACGGATTTTTATACAATATGGTTCGAATTATTGCAGGCACGCTTTGGGAAGTAGGAATCGGAAAGAGAGATGCAAAAAATATTGAACAAGTCATTGCATCCACTCGTCGAGAGAATGCTGGTAAAACAGCGCCAGCACAGGGTTTATACCTCGAAAAGGTCAACTATAAATAGTTTAACAACCTGTCCAGGTGTTTAATTAAATCACTTGACTTCCTATTAGCCTTATTATATGATGATGTATGGTATTTTCATTACCAACCACAACAATAAGCCCCGAAACTTATAAGTGTAGAATAATGAAAAATAACGGTAATCAATATCGATTAGGAGGATACAAATATGCGCACAACTTTCATGGCTAAAGGTCACGAAGTAGACCGTAAATGGTTAGTAGTTGACGCAGAAGGCAAAACGCTTGGACGTTTAGCTTCTGAGGTAGCTGCAATCTTACGCGGTAAAAATAAACCAACTTTCACTCCAAACGTTGACACTGGTGATCACGTGATCATCATCAACGCGGAGAAAATCCATTTAACTGGTAATAAATTAGAAGGTAAAATTTACTACCGTCACACTCAATTCTCTGGTGGTTTAAAACAACGTACAGCTGGAGAAATGAAAGCGAAATACCCAACTCAAATGCTTGAGTTAGCAATCAAAGGGATGCTTCCTAAAAACTCTCTAGGTCGTCAAATGTTCACTAAACTGAACGTTTACGCTGGAGCAGAGCACCCACATGCAGCACAAAAACCAGAAGCTTACGAGCTACGCGGTTAATATAAAACAATAGGAGGACATACCCTTGGCACAAGTTCAATACATCGGCACAGGTCGCCGTAAAAGCTCAACAGCCCGCGTACGTTTAGTACCAGGCGAAGGTAATATCGTAATCAACAACCGTGAAATCGGTGATTACCTACCATACGAAACTTTACACTTAATCATCAACCAACCATTAGTAGCTACTGAAACTAAAGGTTCTTATGATGTACACGTAAACGTTAACGGTGGTGGATTCACTGGTCAAGCTGGAGCAATCCGTCACGGTATCGCTCGTGCTTTATTACAAGTTGATCCAGATTTCCGTCCAGCTCTTAAAGCTGCGGGTCTATTAACTCGTGACGCTCGTATGAAAGAGCGTAAAAAACCAGGTCTACGCGGCGCTCGTCGTGCACCTCAGTTCTCAAAACGTTAATCTTCGGATTCAACTATATTTGCAGAATACTAAAACCCTTTCTCGGATTTTCCGAGAGAGGGTTTTTTTGCGTTT
>JAZLIT010000057.1:0-2525 GCA_045617525.1 Solibacillus sp.
ATTATTGTAGATTTAACACTTAGCTTTGCAGGTAATGTTGGGATTGAAACAGGGTTATCCTTTTTAGGATTTGGCTTACCTCCTTCTACACCATCATTAGGAACGTTAGTAAGTTTTGCAAGTAATCCACTTGTATTATCAACGTATTGGTGGGTTTGGTTACCTGCATCGTTATTAATCTTAGTACTTATGCTAGGAATCAACTATGTTGGTCAAGCATTACGCCGTGCAGCAGATTCGCGTCAAAGATTAGGATGAAAATTCAAAAAACATAAGGACTAATTGCTAGTCCTTATGTTACAATATTAATTAACAGAATATTATCTATATTTTAATTAGTTTAATATATAAAACAATTAGGTACCAACACAATGGCAATTTGATGCCAATTGTGTAACATATAATTTAAGTTGATGCTAGGTACAAAAATATTAACTTATAGTAGATAAAGGGAGGAAACAAAATGAAGAAATCAAAATGGTCTCTTCTTGCTATGATGTTTGCATTAATGTTAGTTCTTGCAGCATGTAGCGATAAAGAAGAAACAGAAACACCAGATGCTGGTGATGCTGGCGAAACTACTACTGATCCAGGCGAAGTCGCTGAAACAGAAGAAGGTTTCTTGGGAACAGTTGAAAACGAAGGTACAGCTATCTCTGGCGGCACATTAATGGTTGCTATGCAAAAAGAAGAGCCTTTCCAAGGGATCTTCAGTGAGGCGTTATATGAAGATGCTTACGATGGTGACTTAATGGATTTATTTTCTGGCGCATCTATATTTGAAGATGACGGTGATTACCTTTTAACAAACGAAGGTATCGCATCTTTTGAAGTAAACGAAGAAACTAAAGTAGTAACAGTTAAAATTCCTTCAGACGTTAAATGGTCTGATGGTCAACCACTTACAATCGAAGACGTAATGTTCCCATATAGCATTATCGGTCATGCTGATTACACAGGGGTACGTTACGATTCTGATTTACGTAACATCGTTGGCATTGAAGAGTACCACGCTGCAACTGCAGAAGGTAAAACGGATGCAACAATCTCTGGTGTAGTGAAAGTTGATGACAACACTTTCGAATTACACTTAAAAGATATCTCTCCAGGTCTATACTCTGCAGGAGATGGTCTCTTAACTTACGCAGTTCCTGTTCACATATTGGGTGAAGTTCCAATTGCTGAGTTAGTAGAGCATGACGGCGTTCGTAAAAATCCAATATCTTTAGGTGCTTTCGCAGTAGATAAAATCGTAACGGGTGAATCTGTTCAATACAAAGCAAACCCTCACTACTATAAAGGGGCTCCTAAATTAGACGGTATTATCGTGAAAGTAGTACCATCAGCTTCTATTGCTAAAGCTCTTGAAACTGGTGAATATGATGTTACATTATCATTTGGTGCAACTAATTATCCTCAAATCAAAGATTTAAAAAATATTGATATTTTAGCTGTACCTGAGCTTTACTATTCTTACCTAGGTTTCAAAGTAGGTAAATGGAATACAGAAACTAAACAAGTAGACACTGATATGGAAAACTCTAAAATGGGTGATGTTGAATTACGTAAAGCTATGGCTTACGCATTAAACGTTGAAGAAGTAACAGAAACTTTCTATGATGGTTTACGTGTGCGTGCAAACTCAATCATTCCTCCGGTGTTCTCTTCATTCCACGATGCTTCTTTAGAAGGTTATACTTATAACCCAGAAAAAGCGATCGAAATGTTAGATGCTGCTGGTTATGCTGATGTTGATGGCGACGGTTTCCGTGAAGATAAAGCGGGTCAACCACTTGAAATAAAATTTGCTACTATGTCTGGTGACGATGTAGCTGAACAAATTTCTGCTTTCTGGTTACAAAACTGGGAAGAAATAGGTCTTAAAGTAGTATACACTGATGGCCGTACAATTGAGTTTAACTCATTCTATGACCGCGTTGAAGCTGATGATCCAGAAATCGATATCTTCATGGCTGCATGGGGCGTAGGTAGTAACCCATCTCCATCAGGTGTTTATGCTAATAATGCATCTTACAACTTCTCTCGTTACAGTTCTGAATCGTTAACAACTACTCTAGCAAATATTGATTCTAGTAAGTCATTTGACGCTGAGTACCGTGCAGAGCAATTCGGTGAATTCGAAAAAGAAATGGCTGAAGTAGCTCCAGTCGTTCCAATGATGTTCCGTTTAGAGTTAGCTGCTGTTAACAAACGTGTTACTAAATTCTCAATTGATGATACTAATGTAGACTTCGACTGGAATCAAATTGAATTACTTTCTGAAGCTGGCGTAAAATAATCTTTTAAGATTACAAACAATAGTAAAGATGAAAACCCTCTCGAATTTTCGAGAGGGTTTTTTTAGATGTAATTCAAATCACAAAAAAACCGTAAATTCAGTACAGAACTGATTTACGGTTTTCATGTATTATTTTAGTTTTAAGCGATCGGCTAAAAAGTGGCCGATGCCGTCATCATTATTTCCAAGTGTAATTTCATTGGCAATCGATTTTAGATCATTAATA
>JAZLIT010000058.1:0-7183 GCA_045617525.1 Solibacillus sp.
ATATCATATGAAATGAATAAGGGATGGATTACGCTTGTTTTTTTTATAAGACCTGGAATACCCACACAAAATAGTACAATATTTATAAGGACTGTTACTTAAATGCTGCTGGCGTAAGATATCCAAGCGTTTGGTGAATTCGAATATTGTTAAACCAGTTTACGTAATCCCGAAGTTCAAGTTCGAGCTGTTCAAGTGAATCATAGGTCATCTGGTACACAAATTCAATTTTAAAACTATATTAAAGAAACGAGGAATAAAAGATATTTTCTTTTGTTGCTCGTTTTGTATTTACTCATTCAAACTATTTCTTACAAGTGTATAAATGGTGATTTTTCAATCGATGTTCGGTATCTATATACATAGAATGCATTTGACCAACTAAAAGGTGTGAAGAGTGCAACCGATACCACATACACATACGATGAAAATGGTCGTCGTGTGTATAGTAAAGTAGGCAGTATCGAAACCTATTACCGTTATGACGGTACAAGTAACCAGGTTTTATTTGAAGAAAATGTAAGTGGTGCTATCACAAAGGCGTACTCGTATAACGTGAACGGACATCCACTGACGATGACGTACGATGATGAAATATATTACTTCTTAACAAACTATCGTGGGGATGTATTGGCTTTAACAGATGCAAGTGGAGCAGTTGTTGCAGAGTACACATACGATGCGTGGGGGGAATATTTTATCGCAAACTGACTCAATAATTTCAAAAGAAAACCCTTATCGTTATGCAGGATATCGCTATGACGAGGAAACAAAGCTGTATTATTTAATGGCACGTTATTATAACCCAGATACTGGGGTATTCCTATCGATTGACCCAGTACGTGGGGATAAAATGGATCCCATTACAATGAACGGGTATAATTATGCGAATAATAATCCTGTGATGTTTGTGGATCCGGATGGGGAATCTGCTTATTCAGTTTTTTTTAATCGATTAAAAAATGCACTATTGTACGCTATAGGTAAATGGTTGAGTTTTTATATTCCAGATAGTTTATATAAAGCTCTACAAGACGGTGTAATAGCCCCTTATCTTCTATTTGGAGAGAAAATTTTAAATGGAGTTAAATCAGGTATTAAAGCTTATGTAGAAGGAAAAAAAGCTATTCCTATTTAGTTTCTGACATAAAAAAGACAATGGCAAGTTCAAGACAAGAGCAGCAAAAGTTAATTAAACATGCACAAAATCAAATAAGAAAATATGGCGCGAAAATGGCTAGTAAAATACTTCTTAAATCTGTTTTTACATATGTAGATGCCGGGATTATTGTTACTTATTTTGCTATTGGAGTAAAAAATAGATACGGATGGAGAAACGCATGGAAATAAAAAAAGACAATACAGTAATACATTTATTATTCGGTAGTTATACAATCGGCTTTATTGTAGGTGGGGGAAGCATTATTATCTCTGAAACAAATAAAACTTTTGACTTTAATTTCTCAATAGGATCTTTTTTTTGTATGCTCTTTCTAGCTCCTATCATTTATTGGGTTTACCGTTTTCATGGAATGGTTTTTAATGATGCAAGTTTACCAATGAAGTTGCTTTACTTTTCATTATCTATATTAGGAATTTTCGGTGGAGGTTTATTCTTTTGGGGTTTTCTCCATTAAATAGACAATGAAATTAATTCGTCTGTTGGATTATTTGCAGAAAAAATTAAAATCGGCGTTATGGGAAGTATAAAAGAACATGCTGCACAAAAATTAAGTGCTAAAAGCTTGATTAATCAAGCTACAAGTGTTTTCAAAGGGTCAAGAAAAGAACAGCAGCAATTGATAAAAAATATAAAAAATGTTGTAAGAAAGCATAATGCAAAATTAGCAGTTAGTCTATTTAAAGCTGGAATGTAGGGAAAACTTTTTTAGCAATTGGTTTAGGTGTTGAAGCCATTCAGCGAGGTTTTCAAGTGTATAAGTGTTCCAGCAAAGTTTAAGAGCGTTCAAAAGCTATATAGTCATATCGAAAAGTATTTAATCGATGTGTTAAAAGATTATGGAAGCGATCCACAGGCATCTGACATTGCCAGAGTATTAAAAGCACCATCTACTTATCATCATGTGACAGGGAAAATGGTTGAGGTACTACAATATAACGCAAATCACTATACAATGCGATTTATGCAGCAATGGTTCAATGATTCAGCTATGACCGATTATGATGAGCAAAAAATCGCTGAAAGTAAAGTGAAAAATAAACCTAAAACAAAGCGATTACAGTATTTATATAACTTTTATTCGTTAGCTATTGCTCGTAGTGAAGATTTAACAAAACTTTGTAAAATGCGTTGTTATGAGATGTCGGGATATAGAAATACATTGCTCCACATTTATGCGTACCAAATGTTTTTGATACATAACAATTATCATATCGTGCGTAGCAAGGTCGCTGACCTTAATAACAATCTAACAGACCCAATTCTAACAGCTGACCTTGTAGCCATCATCAGAACGTGTCTGAGAGCTTATGAAGAGCATCGAGAAGATCCAACGAAAGGTTATAACTATAAAACTGAAACAATTGTTAATAAATTATCTATCACGTTGGACGAGCAACGTCAGATGAAGACGTTAATCAGTAAAGAAGTAAAGTACGAACGTAAAAACATTAAACGTCAAGAAGACCGCCGAAAAGACGGTTTAACGGCTCGTGAGCGTGCAAAACAAGAAGTTAAGTTAAAAGTTCAAGAATTAAAAAAGAACGGCTTAAAGCAGTCAGAAATTGTAATTGAGCTAGGGATTTCGCTAAGTACAGTAAAAAGAAATTGGAATTTGAAATAGGGTGTCACGAAATGGACTCTTATAAAGTGGGTGGTCGGGGGTTGTTTCCTTTTTTATCGCTAAAGGATTGTGTAGAGTAGCACTATATTATTTATGTTTTAGGGCGTTACGGCGCTTGCGCCAGCCCCCGTTGGGGAGCATCGCGGCGTAGCCTAACGCTGATAACTTATTTTAGAAGGATATACTACGCCGACTGACGAATATAACAATACTTAGTTACAGTTAAACAATAACAAGGAAAAGTGGTGGTTATATATGAACATGCCAGAATTTAAAGCACTACCTATTGAAGAACAGTTAACGAGACTTAACAAACATTTGTTAATGATTAAAGATTTACCGGGGCGACTAGAGGATAATTTTAAAAGTGGTGATTTTGAATTTAGTTATTCGTTGTTAAAGAAAGACGCTCCAAAGCTTGGTATTACTGTAGATGGCAAGAATTATGTGGCTTTTAAAACAGGTGAAGAACCACAACAAAATGATGTTAAAAAACAACAAGAGACTAAAAAAACAATTGTTAAAACAAAACAAAATGATGTTAAAAACAATAATCTTGTTAAACAAAAACAACAAATTGTTACGGAAGAAACATTAGAATTAACAACAGAAGAAATACTTTTTGTTAAAGAGTTATTTAAAAATAAACAAGACCTTGTTAAGACTAAACAAACTTTATTTTTACCACAGTTTATGGGAGCCAAAAAAACTACTGGTATCAGTGTTTATGTGAATTATGGGGGCGTTGGAATGAGTTTAAAAAACAGTATCCAATGTATTCGGGTACTGATTTAATGGCATTGGCGCTCGAAGAATTTATGGAAAAATATGATGAAAGTTCGGATTCGTAGGAATTGGGATTTTTGTTAAAAGGGGTAGCATCAGATCTGTGTGCGGATTTACATAATTAAGCGCAATAAAGTTCCCAAACAGCGCTTTGGGAATGTTATATTTAAGATTATTTCGTATTAATAATGTTATTTAAAAATGCCACGTAAATGTAATTTTAAGCCATAGGGGGTGGACGTATTGCTAAAAATACTAAGACTTGTATTATCTATCACTGTTTTAACTTTAGCAGGGTATAGTTTGATATCTGGGAAGCACGAATTAATTTCATATATGATGTTTTTTATGGGGGCAATGTTTTTGGTTATAGGTATAGCCGAAATCAAGGAAATGCGGAAGCGAATCGGTATTTTTAATATTCTTGTTTCTATATTTGCTTTTTATGTTTTTTTGAAAGTTTATTATTAAATTAAAGAGTGCGATTGTTGCATACGCTTCACCTTTCTTCTTCAACTAACGCTGCTTTAGTTCAAGTTTAATAACTTATACATAAATAAATCGAATAACGTTCCCAAATGACACTTTGGGGGCATTCAATCCAGCAGTTTAGTGAGATAAGTATCTTAAAAGGAGGGATTTAGTGTTTAAACGAAAAATATTGGCATTTATTTGCACAGCTGTAATATCTGTACCTATTATTGGGTTGATTTTTATGTTTATAGAAGGTAGTACATTAACTGAGTTACCTGGGTTAATTGCCTTTACTAGCATCTATGCAATTCCCGTAACCCTTTTATTTGGGATTCCTATATCAATTCTCTCGGACAAAATAAACAATCGATTTGATAGTAATAAAAGAGTACTCTATTCATTAGTTGTTCATTTATTTTTTGGCACTAGTTTTATAGTCTTGTTGATATTAATTCTTGATTCGAGGTTTATTTTGACGGATTTCAATTCCTTTGACTTATATTTCTTAGTTGCAGCCACACTTATCTCATTCATTGGCTGGGGTATGGATGAAATTTTAAGAACATATTTCAGGGGAATTCAAAAGACTTTTTATTAAATTGATTTATATTGTGAGAATCAAAACTTATTCATTTCCATACAAAATAACGTTCCCAAATCAAAGTTTGGGAAGAAACGAAAAGGGCAGAAACGAAAAGGGCAGAAACGTTGTTAAAACAACGTTTCTCCCTTTTCTATTGGTCCATTGTTTTTGCTTTTTTTATACACTTTTACTAAAAGTCAGTGTTAAAAAAGGTTTGAGTATGTTTTTGGGAAGGCTGCGGCCTTGGTTTTCTTGCATAAAATGATGCATATCCTTACCGTTGTAAATCTTGATTTAGAACCGGTTAGGTGAGATGTTTATTTTAGAATCCGGCAATAACTTTGTGGTCCCGACTACCGGTATCTTTAGCATTAATTAGTCTATCAAAAAAAAATTTAAAAAATATATAATAAGTACTTAGAATATGAAAAGTAATAAGGTATAATCTTTTCAAATTAAATATTAAATCCCATTACAAGCGAAAACCGCAGGGAATATAACCACTTCATTTATGTTGTGGTTATGTTCTTCTGCGGTTTTTTCTTTTTCGAAAGGTGTGACATGTAAACAATGCATAAAAGTCTTGAAGATTATCCAGTAATTTTGACTGCTGAACATATAGCCGAAATTTTAATGGTTTCCAAACCAACTGCGTATGAACTGATGGAACAAACTTCATTTCCATTGATTCGTATTGGCCGTAGTAAACGAGTTTTAAAGGAACAATTTTTTACTTGGCTTTCACAGCAATAGGCAAGTGGCTTATAGAACAGGAAGTAAGTGGTCAAAATGAAAGTAGATCACTTGCTTACCTTTATTAATAGACAAGATTAAATGGAGGTTAGCAATAATAATGAAAGGCAGTGTAAAAAAGAGAGGAAATGCCTATCGATATATAGTGGATATTGGGCGAGATCCTTTAACGGGAAAACGTAAACAATTAACCAAAGGTGGTTTTAAACGGAAAAAAGATGCAGAAGCAGCTTTGAACGAAGTGCTTAATGAAGTTCATACTCAAGGTTATGTAGTACCTAGTCAAGAAGTTTTTTCTTCCTTCATTGAGAATTGGTTTACAACGCACTTGGAAAAACGAATTAAAGAAACAACGGCATCTAATGCTAAATCTCTTATCGATAAACATTTAATAAGAGAGAATCCATTTGGGGATAAACCTTTATCAAAAATTACGACAGAAGATATTGATGCTTTTTATAACCTTAAAATTGATGAAGGGTATAGTTCAAGTTATATTCGTAAAATGCATCAAACCCTAAATCAAGCATTCAATCAAGCGGTAAAATGGAAACGTATTAAATATAATCCAGTTACTGATGCGGATCCACCTGCTGTGAAAAAAGAAGAGATGAAAATTTGGTCTTATAATGAAATCAATGCGTTTCTTGAACATTGTAAGGGAGAAAGACATTATTTAACTTTCTTTCTTGCCATTTATACGGGAATGAGACGAGGCGAGATATTAGGGTTGAACTGGAGCGATATTGATTTTGCCAATAAAACAATTCGTATTCAACGTTCGTTAGCGTATATTCCAAAAAAAGGTTACGTTTTAACGTCTACTAAGACTCTAAAATCAAAACGAATCGTACCAATATCGGATATGGTTGTGAACGAATTAATTAAATATCGCGCACAACAAGAAATTTGGAAAGAGCAACTTGGTGAACTTTATCAGGATGAGGATTTTGTGATTTGTACGGAAACAGGGTCAAAGCAAGACCCGCGAAATGTGTTACGAGCGTTGAAGAGATTGATTACATCTTCTAAAGTAACCTCTATTCGATTCCACGATTTTCGTCACACACATGCATCCATTTTAATTTCTAGTGGTGTCGATGTTGTAAAGGTATCAAAACGTTTAGGTCATGCGAATGCGAAAATCACATTAGAAACATATGCTCATCTCGTTCCAAATGAAGACAATGATTTAGCAGATATTTTTGAAAAAGCACTGGAAAAAAATCTGTGACCAATCCGTGACCATTGACCAAAAAATCGAGTTTTTGCACAAGGATTATCTAAAAAGAAAAACCCTACAAACGTTGATATATCAACGTTTGTAGGGTGATTTATAAGATGGTCCCGACTGGTCTCGAACCAGCGACCCCCACCTTGTCGAGGTGGTGCTCTCCCAACTGAGCTACAAGACCGTATGAATCTCTGTATTGATATTATCTCATACTTGACGTACACACTACAGCATTATTATTTCCAATATTTAAAATGATAACTAGTGAGGGATTAATTGGAAGAATAGATTGACTCTTGCTGATTCTTTACCATACATATGCCATCGTCCATTATGACCAGAATGCCAGCAAACGCTTCAATTTTATTTGAGGTTTGTGTGCAAATTCCCCCACAGGTTCAAAATCCAAGTTTCCGAGTACCCGTGCCAAATACTGCTGCAGCTTCATCAACCCATAAGTTGGAGCCGTGCCACCGCAGGAAGCGTCAAACTCAAAATAGAGATCAACCTTGACTTACCGCGGTGAACATTCCTCTTATTAATCAGAGT
>JAZLIT010000059.1:0-20481 GCA_045617525.1 Solibacillus sp.
GTTAATTGTACGTAAATGAATAGCTTCGTTTTGCTTGCTTTACCACGATTTGCTTTGAATGCTCCGACTAATTGCATACCAGCAATCATAGCCCCAACATAACAAGCCATCGTTAAGAACATTGGTAGCATATTGTTATGCATGCCATCGGGTACATCATTCATGATGACATAGTTGCCAATATAGCTGTTTTCGATTTGAGCGGCCATTTCTGTAGCTTGCTCTTCAGGGACGTTCATATTCATGAAGATACCTTGAGCTGTTTGCTGTGAGAAGTTTGCACTTAATTGTTTATTAATTTCAGCTACAACGGATGCCATTGCAGATGAAACCATTGTTGCAGAAGCTTCATTTACAGTGAAATCAATTCCTGTTGTTTCCCCGTTTTGCGCATTTTCTGAGAAGTTCTCAGGAATATGAATAACAAGAGCTAACTCATTTTTTTCTAATTCCTTTAATGCTTTTTTATTTGTGATGTCTGTTTCTATTGTTTTAAAAGGTAAGCTTTCCCCTAATTGCTCGGCAATCTGGCTACCAGCTTCGCCTTTATCATCGTTAATTAAAGCGATTTTTAAGTCATCCATATTACCTGGAAGTGCAGTGTACCCCGGTAAGAAAATACCTAGCATCGCAACTGCATAGAATACCCCCATAAAAATTGAAGCAATGGCTCCTTGTGATTTAATGAATTTTGTGAATTTCACTTGTGTTTTATCTCTCCTTGTTGAATATAATTAAAGTACTTTGATTAGAGTACTTTATTTGTTACATATTACTATATTGAAATAGGAAACGAAAGCGATAAGTCTAAATTAAGTCATTTATGAATAATTGTGTTTTAGCTAGTGGATATTGTGATACTCTAATTCGGTTAATGAGTTTTATATCAAATAAAGTAGCTAAAATAAATTTTGATTGGAGGGTTTTTATGGAAAACAATGTTTCTTATATATCGTTTAGTATGTATGCAGATGAGTGGCCAGCTGATCGATTTACAGAGGAGTCAGGCATCGCTCCGACAGAGGTAATTTATCGTGGGAAAGGAAATTCACGGTTAAATAATCAACGATATGTTGAAACGGTATGGACGATTGAAACAGGGGATGTGCCAATTTATTTTGCGGAAGATGAACATGAAGAGGATGCGTTATTTGAGCAATTATTTACACAGTTACGTCCCGAAGTTGAGTTGATTAATCAATACAGAGCGGAATTTAGCGTGTCATGTGCATTTTTCGTACATTATCGATATTATAATGCGCAAACAACTGGACTAAGTTTAAGTAAGAAGGTCATAACATTTATTTCCGGAATTGGCGCAATGGTAGATGTGTATATTGATAATGAAACAAATTGGGAACATGAAGAAAATATAACCGTATATCAATAGGAGAAAATTGAAAATGTACGAAACAAAAAACCACCACTAGGTCCATTTGTTAAAAGGAGCTAGTAGGTGGTTTGCTATTTCATTATTTGATTGAAAATATCAAAGTGGATTTTCTTCTTTTCAAGGTTTTCCATCGAACGTGGTACGTCATATCCAATCCAAACCGCAGTAGTATAGTTGTCGTTTAAACCAGCCAACCAGAAATCCCGATAACTATTTGTTGTGCCTGTTTTCGCACCTAAATAAGTTGAGTTACTTCGTAAACCTCTACCAGTGCCTTCTTTAACCACGCCTTTAAGTAAGGAATTCATCGTTTTGACCGTTTTATTTGACCAGATTTGTGTGTTTTTTTGTGGCCAACTATAAATCGTTTCGCCACTTACATCAACAACACGTCGAATGCTATGTGCAGTTCGGTATGAACCATCTATGAAGCTTGTATATGCATCTGCAAGTTCACTAGTTGTAACCCCGTATTTCAAACCCCCAAGTGCAGTAGCATAATTCCGGTCGGATTGCTCAATTGATTGAAAAGCAAAACGATCTAAATAAGAAAATGATTTTTCGATACCAATTCGATTTACGAGGCGAAGCGCACTTGTGTTATAGCTAAACGCCAAGGCATGCTTAACCGTTACGTTACCATAAAGTCCTCCACCATAATTTGAAGGGCAATACTTTTTCACACAGAATGCAGCGCCGCTAACCATATAGTTCTCAGTATAGCCAGTTTCCTCGAAGAACGGGGCATAGGCAGCGATTGGCTTGAATGCTGACCCTGGTTGGCGGGGGGCTTGGAAGGCACGGTTTAAATCGTATTTTTGATAGTTTTTCCCAGCGTACAAGCTGACAATTTCCCGTGTAGTATTATCGATGACAGTTGCGCTAGATTGAATCTCATACCTCGATAAAATCCCATTGATTGCTTCCACGTCACGAGCCTGTTTCTCTGGATCTAATGCCGTATAAATCTTTGCGCCGCTTTGGATGAGCTGATTTAAGCGCACATCAATTTGTGCTTCGATGCTAGGTTGCTCCTCTTTATTGGCGGCAATTAAGCCTTCTTGTTCAGCAATGAGCTGACGAAGCTCGTTTAACACAAAGGTTGTATAGGCAGGATGCTTTTGAATTTTCTTTTTGATCTGAAGTTGAATAGGTGTCGCTTTCAGGCTTTCGCCTTCAACTGCAGTTAAGACCTTATTTTGCACAAGTACGTCAAGCAGGCGTTCCTGTCTAGCTTTTGTGTTTTCAAAATTTTTAATTGGATCATATAGCGATGGATTATTGGGAATCGCGGCAATAAAAGCGAATTCGGCAGTTGTCAGTTCCTGAATGGGTTTATTAAAATAAAAGGTAGCTGCCCCACCAATACCATATACTTGATTACTAAAATAAGCTTCATTTAAATACATTTCTAGAATCGTGTCTTTATCATGATTCTGCTCGAGTTCATATGCATAAAATAATTCCAAAAGTTTTCGTTCGTATGTTTTTTCAGTTGATAAATAGCGCATACGCACAAGCTGTTGCGTAATCGTACTACCACCTTGTGTTCCAGTGGCTTCATTAGTATTTACAACAACTGCTCGTGCAATTGCACTAACATCAAATCCGATATGTGTATAAAAGTCCTCATCTTCACTTAAAAGAAAGATTTGCTGTGCAATAGTAGGAATCTCATTAAGCAATAAGGGTTGGCGCCATTCAATATATTCTTCGCTAAAAACATCACCATTACGGTCCACTAAAGTTATCGGTTTCTCGGTTACGATTGTTGGCATGTAAATGGCATTTTCAATCGTTTCTTTATGTTTTTCAATTGCTTCTACTTCAGTAAATACGTTTTTGATTAAGATTATAAATATCAAAAAGCTAAGTCCAATCAGTAAATAGCCAAATAATTGCTTCATTTCGTACCTCCAATGAGCCAAGTCATTTTTAGAGTATCATAGAATTGACACAAAATATGCTTTAATTTACGTGGCTGCGTAGCATATCTTCCATATACTGCTTTGGAAGTCGTGCCGTAATAAAAATTAATAGGCAGGCAAGGAAGAATAATAGGGCAGTTGTGTAGAAGATAGAATGAATACCGCCAATTCCAGCGACAACACCACCTAAAACAGGCCCAATTATATTCCCTAAGAAACGGAAACTTTGATTATAGCCCATAATTTCCCCTTGAATTTCGATTGGAGCTTCACGGCGAATTAAAGCCGCGGTAATCGGAATTAAGCCACCAGCTGCTATCCCATAACAGAAACGTAAAAGCATTAATTGCCACAGGTCTGTCACGAAAGCTTGCGGAATAATTAAAATAACGCAGGCTATTAGTAAATACTTCAGCACACGCTCATAGCCGATTTGGTCACTTAAGCGCCCCCAATACCTTGCAAAACCAATATTCCCTAGTCCAGCTGCACTAAATGTAATACCAGCTAAAAGGGCAACCTCTTCTGTATGAGATAATTCGGATACATATAATGAAAGAAGTGGTTGGATGCTGAAATTTCCGATTTGAATAAGCGTTGAAATAAGCATTACATTAAAAAGTACGCGATGATGGAAAATCGCCCAAATAACATTTTTTCGAGAAAAGACACTGTTTTTTACTTTAGCAATTATTTCAGGCTCGTGCACACCAATTATAATAATAAGCGTCGCGACTGAAATAGCGATGGCTGTATAAATAAACGTATATTGGAAGCCAACTGCATCTGCAATTGCCCCACCGATAACAGGCCCGAATAATGATCCTCCGACACTGCCCATTTGAAGAGTGCCGAGCGTCTTACCGGCAACTGCCTTCGGTGTATTCTTACTAATAAAAGCCATTGAAGTAGGTATGAACCCTGTAACGACCCCCATTAGTAGTCTTAAAACAAAAAATTGTTCTACGTTTTGCACATAGCCCATTAAAAAGATACTTATCGCGATACCAAAGCCGTTAATAATCATGATTGGTTTGTAGCCGTATTTATCGGCAATTCGCCCCCAAACAGGTGACATTAAAAAGGCTGTAATAAAGGTTGCAGCGAAAATGAGCCCAGCCCACTTTTGTACATAGCTTTCAGAAAAATCGCCAAATGTATTAATGTATAGTGATAAAAAGGGCATAATCATCGTTGCTGAGGCAGCGACGATAAAGTTTGCAATTAAAATGATTTTAAAATTATGTTTCGTAGTATTTTTCATAGCGCTCACATTCTTTTTAGTTTGAATTTTCCTTTAATGATAACTTATTTCGCATCTCGAAGAAAGCGCTGAGGTTAATTAAAGAAAAAAACAGGGAATTATGGTAAACTGTTTTGAGGTATAAGCAGGGTTACCTCATTTATTACCTTTTAAAAATCCATTTATTTTAAAGGAGAGACTTTCAATGTTTCCACAATTATCAAAAGAAGTAGCGGCTAACGAAGTATTAGTCGAAATGAAAACATCAATGGGAGCTATTAAAATTAAATTATTCCCAGAGCTAGCTCCAAAAACAGTTGAAAACTTTTTAGGCCATGCAAAATCAGGTTACTATGATGGCATCATCTTCCACCGTGTAATTTCTAAATTCATGGTTCAAGGTGGAGACCCAACTGGTACAGGTATGGGTGGCGAATCAATCTGGGGCCACAATTTCGAAGACGAGTGCACAGAAGAGTTAATGAATATCCGCGGTGCATTATCAATGGCAAATGCTGGTCCTGGCACAAACGGTTCTCAATTCTTTATCGTACAAGCACCACAAGTTGAACATTCTATGCTGAAGCAAATGGAAGTTCGTGGTTGGTCAAAAGAAGCGGTAGAAGCTTACAAGAAAAACGGTGGTACTCCATGGTTAGACGGTAAACATACTGTATTCGGTCAAGTTGTAGAAGGCATGGAAGTTGTTGACGCAATGACGAATGTTGAGCGTAACAGCCAAGACAAGCCAAAAGAAGACATCGTAATCGAGTCAATTACTGTATTCGAATAATCCTTGAGGAGAAGTGAATCTTGTGATGCATATCGTATTAAACTGGGGCTTTTTATACTTTCCGGAGGATAAATCGACGTATCTCCCAGCTGTTATAGAAATGCTATTATTAATCCTTTTGTGTGTATTTGTGTTTAAATGGGTACGTAAAATTTCTGCGAGAGAAGCTGTAAAAGCACAGAAAATCGAACAGGAAATGTTAGCAAAAGGGATTAATAAAAAATCTCAAATTGACAACAAGTAGGATACTTCAAAAAAACCGTAAAATCCAAGTGTGAACTGGATTTTACGGTTTTTATGTGTAGATAATGTTGTTTTATGCATTATTTTTAGGTTCTACGTCAAATGTGGGGTGTACCTGAAATGCGGGCCCCCTCCGCTTCAATCAACGAGTACTATCCAAGGTGATTTCCGCGCGTTTTATATACTCTCCTTAATAAAATTCAAACGTTGATTTTATAATAAAAGAAACCTGTATATTTTGATAGAATGGGGACTTTTTATAAAAAATGTCGATTAAAAATACAAAAAAATGTAATTAAAAAAATTATATATTCATTGTACAGATGATTTGAATTTTATATATAACGTATCGTTACTATCCACTTTACATTGAGTATATTCTATTTTTTGATTTTTGAGATCAATTACAAGAGTGTTAGAAAAATCTTTTGGAGGCATTGAAGAAAAAAATACTCTATTATAAACAATTTTTTCTACTATTGGTAACTTAATGAGTCTACTATTCGTATAGTTTTGTTGAGGAAGTTTACTTTGATTGTACACTGATGCATTATTTTCGGGCGTAGCAAAAACTAAAATATGTAAAGGTATTTCACTTAAATTATGATAACCATGTACATAGTTGGTCCACCCAAATACAAGATTATTTTTTTTAGCAACTATTTGTTCTTCAAACGAAACATCATAAGTCAATTCTCCTTCTAAAATCAATGCATGGTCTTCTCCAAAAGGGTGAAAATGCGCTTCAATTCCATTATCTTCATTATTGATTTGAAAATAAAGAACACGATGGTTTTTACAAGAACTTTCCCAAATCTTTTTAAATTTAATGTCTGATTTTATTAACGCTTTTAAATCTAGCATATATAATCACCTCAACTATATTATAAATTAGTTGTCCTGACTTTAAATCATTCTAACGGATGAACTATAAGTTTGTATTAAAAAACCTATTAACTCTAATAGCTAATAGGTTTCCTTATCAATCTTTATTTAAAATTATCGAACTTTATTCTAAAGCTAGATTAATTGCTATTGTAGTGCCTTTTTAAATCGCTCCACACCGTCTTTTACTGTTTCAAACGAGCAAGCTACGTTCATACGTAAGAATCCGCGACCTGATTCACCGTATTTTGTGCCCGGCTCTAAAGCTAGTTTCCCTTTATGTAGCAGTCGCTGCATCATTTCTTCTTCGCTAAGTCCTGTTTCACGATAGTCAATCCACATTAAATAAGTGCCCCCAGGTTTGCGGACTTTAATGCCTTCAAGTGCTGTTAATTCTTGCACGACATAATCCATATTCATTGATAAATAGTGTAGTAATTCATCTAACCAATCAGCACCAAATGTATAAGCCGCTTGCACAGCTACTGATGCAAATACATTCAACCCCATTTGACCATGTGCGAGTAGATTTTGCTCTAATTGCGCACGTAACTCTGGGGATGGTACAACCATCATCGCAGCTTGAATACCCGCTAGGTTAAATGTTTTTGTCGGTGCGATTGTGGCAATGATTTTAGCTTTATCAGCATTCTGTACATTGAAAAGAGGTATATGTTTATTGCCCTCTAATACTAGATCTGCATGAATTTCGTCGGATAATAGGATGACATTATAGTTAATTGCTAATGTAACGATTTTTTCTAAATCACTGCGTGACCATACGATACCAGCAGGATTATGCGGATTGCATAAGATTAATACCTTAGCCCCGTCTTTAAAGGTTTGTTCAATACGTTCAAAGTTAATTGTGTAGATTCCGTCATGTTCATCTAATTCAGCAAAAAGGACTTCTCGCTTTTGGTTCGTTGGTACATTGAAGAAAGGTGGATAAACAGGTGACATCATTGCCACTTTATCGCCAACTTCAGTAAATGTTTCAATAATTGTAGCGATGGCAGGTACTACGCCTTGATGGAATAAGATTGTTTCAGTTTCTATTGTCCAACCTTGACGTGTTTCATGCCAGCTAGCAATCGCCTTTTTACAGCCTTCATCTACGAAAGAATAGCCAAGCACTTGCTGTTGCAAGCGTTTCTCAATTGCTTCAATGACTTCTTTTGGGGCGGTAAAATCCATATCGGCAACCCACATCGGTAAAATATCTGATGCGTCGTCGATTGAATAAATTTGCTCCATCATATCCCATTTGAATGATCTTGTTTTACGTCTTTCGACTACTAAATTGAAAATTGACATATTAAAACACACTCATTTCTTTTTGATATTGACCCTTCTATGTTATCATACGAAGAAACGATAAGGGTAGTTAGGTGAGAAAAAATGGAAAATGTAGAGTTAAACATGAAGGCTGTACAAGTTTTAGCTGAGTGGGACCCATTCAACTTAGGTCCAGATAGCTATGATACCGAAACGGCAGATGTCGTGGCAGCACTGCAAGGAATTGATGATGCAAAAGCATTAGCAGATGTGATTCAGAAGGTATATGAGCTTTCATATGAGCAATGGATTCCGGCTGAAAAATGCCTAGAAATCGCAACTCAGCTCGTAGGGATTAAATACGAAGAGAAATGTAACTTATAAAAAAATACGCATGCCCGGTTGTGAAATCGGGCGTGCGTATTTTTGTGTTATGGGAGGTTTCGGTTAGCCGATAATCCCACGAATTAAAATAATGATGATAGCAAGCGGTGCTATGAAGCGCACAATTGCATACCAGATGTTGAAAAACCATGATGACGCTTGGAGCTCTGCTTTTGAGACTTTTTTTGAATAATGATAACCGGCAAATAGCGCGATTAATAAGGCGCCAATCGGCATCATAATACTATTCGTTAAGAAATCCACAAAATCAAAAATTGAACGATCAAATAGCATGACATCACTCAGTATACCGAATGATAGCGCACTTGGAATTCCGATAATGAAAATAATAAGTGCGAACCAGATTGTTGCTTTTTTACGACGTTCTGTTTTTTTGCCAATCCCAATTGAAACCACAACTTCAAGCATTGAAATAGATGATGTAATCGTTGCGAATAATAATAGGATAAAGAAAATTATTAGCAGTAACCCACCTAGTGGCAATTGCTCAAAGACAGCAGGAATCATAATAAACACTAATCCAGGTCCTTGCTCAGGTGAATAGCCTAATGCAAATACAGCAGGGAAAATAACAAGACCAGCAAGAAGTGAAATCGTGATATTCATCCACGCTACATTAAATGCTGAGCTAACAATATTCTCCTTACGAGATAGGTATGATGCATACGTAACCATAGCCGTAATCCCGACGCTTAATGAGAAGAATGCTTGGCCTAATGCCATAAGCAATGTATCAAACGTTAAATAGCTCCAGTCCGGCACAAACATGAATTTTACGCCTTCCATTGCACCATCAAGTGTAATCGAACGAATGAATAGAAGAATGAAGAAAATGAATAAAGTAGGCATCATCAATTTGCTTGCTTTTTCAATTCCACCTTTAATACCAGCGCGAACGATGAACACATTTAGTAATATGAACACACCTTGTGCAATAACAACTTCCCACGGGTTCGCGATGATGTCTGAGAATAAAACGGCGAAATCTATTGAATCTCCGGCCAATCCTAATGTTGCGGCACGCACTAAATAACTTAAAATCCATCCACCTACAACACTGTAGAATGATAAAATTAAACCAGCAGCAACAATCCCGAGCCAGCCAAGCATATACCAAGGCTTGCCAGGTGCTTGGTCCTTAAATGAATTAATTGGATCCTTTTGACCACGACGTCCAATCATAAACTCTGCGATTAAAATTGGTAAACCGATAAATACTGTACATAAAATAAAGAGCAAAATAAAAACACTACCACCATTTGTGCCGGCCATATATGGAAACTTCCAAATGGCACCTAATCCAATGGCACTACCAGCAGCAGCTAAAACAAATCCAAGCTTAGATGCGAATTGATCTCTTGAAGACAAAATGTAGAACCTCCTAATCGTATAAGGCTATATTCTACAATACTTTTACGTAAGGTACAAAAAATTTAAATTTTGCTGTAACGATTTGGAAAAAACCTTCGTATAACAGGTATAAAAAGGATAGAAAGGGGGCGAATAGGTGAAACGGACGAATCAACTAATCGAAAAAATACAAGCAGGTAATAATGAAGTCTATCGTGAACTGATGCAAAACTATTACGCCACCGTTCAACGCTTCGCCTTCCAATGTGGTGTACAGCAATCAGATTTAGATGATGTTACACAGGAAGTATTTATTAAGCTATACCGGTTTATGGAAAAGTACCGGGATGAACAATTTACGACATGGCTTTATAAAATTACATTAAATACTGCACGTGATTTTTACCGGAAGAAATCCAAGCAACAAGAAAAACTAGCAAGGCTGCAAATCCAGGTGCATGAGCAACAGAATTCAGCAATTGATTTTTTGCTTCAGCTTGATGAAGAAGATCGCGAATTACATATGGCCATACTTCAATTAGGAGAAAACTATCGTTACCCAATTGTATTGTATTATTTCCATGATATGACGATGCCTGAAATTGCAAAAGTTTTAGGTTTGACCGTTTCGAATGTGAAGGTCCGTTTAATGCGTGCAAGGAGCAAATTAAAGAAAATACTTCAGTTGGAGGAGGAAGCAATGTATGAGTCATGACAATTTAGAAAATCGTTTAAATAAGTTAAAAAAATCATATGATAAGTTGCCTTCTGCTCAGCGGATTGAAGAAACTGTAGTTCAAGTAGAGCAGCAATTAAGTAAGAAGAAAACTCGTAAATGGTTAAAGTCTGTTGCAACACTTGCTGCTGCAGCCTGTATTTTTGTGACGGGAGGATTGACATGGGAATTTGTGCAAAAGCCTAAAGAAGAGCAAGGGCTTTTAGCTTCGTTTCAAGAGGAACAGGAAAATGAATTGCAAGCAAGGCTTAAGTTTGAGGCAATGAAAATGAAAGTGAAAGTGGAAAAACAACGACTCTCTAATCAGGCATACGATGATTGGTTGGAGCGATTAGGAGTTCTGTATACTGAATGGCGCGAGGCTGCAAGAGCGGATTTGCAGCTAGATGAAGATACATTTTCACAGCTTCCGTTTGTTAGTAATGCAGATAGTCGATATGATAGTTATTCGGGACGTTTTTATAGGGAGTATTTTGATCGAGTGGATGAACAGCAATATGAAGCGGAATTATATACAATGATTGCAACGCCAAATCAATTATTGGATATCTACTTTAAGGAGCCAGAGTTTTATGAAGTGAATCAGTTAATCTTTATAGATTTATATGCTGAGAAAATTAGTGGTTTGAAACAATTTACACAGGAGCGCTATGAAAAGAATGCTAGTGATCCATTTGTGAAGAAAATGGAAAGCCAGCAGTTGTTTGTGGTAGAAACGAGTTTTGATAAGCGAATTGGATTTGAATATAAGAATAACGAATCAAAATTTAAAAATGTTTTTTCGGCAAGTGAAATGGGCTTCTTTGAGAATATTAAAATGGATTATTATTTATTCGGCGGAGAACTTTTATATCCGTTTGATGAGACAATAAATACATTATTGCTGTTAGAAAAAACGTTACTTGATTCTAGCTTAAAATCTTATAAACAATATGAATCTGTGGAAATGTATTATAATTTCGTCGTCATGCAGCTCCTAAAAGGGGACTTAGTAGATAGTGTCTTAATAAATGGTGAGATGACGAAAGAATATAGAGAACTGTTACAACGATTCGAAAAAGAAAGTGTAATTGTTCATGTTTTGGCGGAGGAATTACTTAATATGAGTACATCTACTGTTCTAAACTTTTTAAATGCTTTAAGTACCATTACAATCGAGGCTGCCGTACTTCAAGCGCAAAGTATTAGCGAATAATACGATTCTTTGTTCGTTCTGGATATATATGTTATAATTCTTTATGACATTTTCGTATATATAACAGAAAGAAGGATCAGCAAGATGGCTCAAAAATTTAAAATAGGGGATGTTTTAACAGGCAGAGTAACTGGGATTCAACCGTATGGCGCATTTGTGGCATTAGATGAGGTAACACAAGGGCTTGTCCATATTTCTGAAATAACGTATGGCTATGTAAAAGACGTAAGTGAGTTTATAAAAGTAGGCGACGAAATTACAGTTAAGGTGCTAGAAATTGATGAAGGCAAAAAGAAAATTAGCCTATCAATTCGTGTTTTACTTGAAACACCACCTTCTAGAAGAAGAGAGGTTACGCCTCGTAAAACACTTCAGCAACGTGTGGATGAGCATGACGCGGATGGATTCCAAATACTGAAGGAAAAACTTTCTGTATGGATTAAGCAACAAGGACATTAAAAAGTAGAAGCAACATGTATTTCTCCATAACGGAGTGAACATGGTTGCTTCTTTTTTTAGCTATTAATCATCCTTTTTAATTTTACGAAGGCGATATTGTAAATTTTGGCGGCTCATTTGCAAGGCAGCCGCGGCTTTTGTGACATTGCCGTTGTACATTTGCATTACATTTTGAATATAAAACTTTTCTGCTTGATGCATATAGTCATCCAGTGGTAATAATTCTTTTTTAGTGCGTGCTGCCATGAAAATCGCTGGATTATTTATCTTGTCTTGTTGTGTTTTAAATAAAAAGTGCAGCGGTAATAAATCATGCGTTAGTGTTTGTTCGTGTGTAATCATCGCGGCAATTTCGTCGAGTAATAGTTCGAGCTCCTTTAAGTTACCAGGCCAATCATACTGTAAAAATGTCGTAAGTACGTCATCATTAATATGCGTAATTTGTGAGCCGAAGCGTTCGCGGTGGCGTTCGAAATAGTCGAGTACAAAAGGCTCGATATCCATTTTACGTTGACGAAGCGGTGGAATTGTAATTGAGAAGGCTGCGAAAAAGTAATAAAGTTCTTTTTTTAACGAGCCATTTGCGATTAACTCTATGGGATCACTACCAGTACTACCGATAACCATATGCTGTTTCCTCGGTAAGGAGTATAGAAGCTGTAATAGCTCTGCTTGGACATCTAATGATAAAAATTCAATACGCTCAAAGAAAAAAGTATGTGCCTGTTCACTTTTTAGTGCGTTATGAACTTTCGAAAGCATCATTCCATCTTCTCGGCGGCTGAAAATCGTCATAAAATGCGCCTTTTTGGGGGATAAATAATGATGAATACCCTCTGCAATCATATCCTTGCCTGTACCAGATTCCCCGATTAATAAGACGGGTGTTTCCGTGTAAGCTGCTTTTTTTGCGAGCTCAATAATTTGTTTCATTTCAACTGACACAGCCGTAATAATTTCAAATGTTAATGGCTCATCGTATCTGCGCAGCGGCTGATATACGAGCTTTTCAAGTGAGGTAATGTCACGTGCGAATTGAATGGCGCCAATGAGTTTGCCTTGCTCATATAGCGGGAAGGTGTCATTGAGCGTTGTAATTTCATGCCCTTCCTTGTTCCAGTGTGTTTGTTTCGTGTTATTTTGAGGATTCCCACTTTGCAGTACTTGAAGTAATGAACCTTCCTGCTGTTTAAGGTGAAATAAATCTAGCAGGGATCGATTGTTGTCGTCGGGTAATTCATAGCCCTCGATTTCCTTCATTTTATTGTTGTATATCACGCTGTTACCATGTAAATCAATTGCATGAATACCAACAGAAACGTGTTCTATAGCGTGTCTGAAAAATGTAATTTGTTCAGTAGTATTGAATGTCATCAAAATACACCCTTCCATTTATTACAAAAATTTCTAAGTATGACTTGTAAAATGCAATAATCTTTTGCATTATTATATATAGAAATATCTAAATAGTGCAAATATTTTTTGCGCCATTTCATTTGTTTATTCATTTAAAGGAGGGGTTATCATGATTCCATACAAACATGAACCATTTACTGATTTTTCAAAAGAGGAAAACATTCAGGCTTATTTAGAGGGTTTAAAAATTGTAGATAGCTATTTAGGTCAAGATTATCCATTAATTATTGGTGGTGAACGTATCACGACGGAAGATAAAATCGTTTCATATAACCCTGCTAAAAAAGAGCAAGTGATTGGCGCTGTTTCAAAGGCTTCAAGAGATCTTGCTGAGCAAGCAATGCAGGCTGCAGATAAAGCATTCCAAACTTGGAGAAAAGTAAAAGCTGAAATACGTGCAGATATATTATTTAAAGCAGCTGCGATTATTCGTCGCCGTAAATTTGAATTCTCTGCACTATTAACACGTGAATCAGGTAAACCATATGAAGAAGCGGATGCAGATACAGCAGAAGCAATCGACTTTTTGGAATACTATGGTCGTCAAATGTTAGAAATGAAAGATGGCCGTAAAGTGAATAGTCGTCCGGGCGAATACAATCGTTATGACTATATTCCACTAGGGGTGGCAATCGTTATTTCTCCTTGGAACTTCCCATTCGCAATTATGGCGGGTACGACTGTTGCTGCGGTAGTAACAGGAAATACGGTTTTATTAAAACCTGCTTCTACAACGCCTGTAGTTGCCTATAAGTTTATCGAAGTATTAGAAGAAGCGGGTCTACCTGCTGGTGTAGTTAACTTTGTGCCAGGAAGCGGTGCTGAAGTTGGAGATTACTTAGTGGACCATCCGAAAACACGCTTAATCTCATTCACAGGTTCTCGTGATGTAGGTTTACGTATTAATCAGCGTGCTTCAGTAGTAAATGAAGGTCAAATTTGGATCAAACGTGTAATCGCTGAAATGGGTGGGAAAGATACAATTGTTGTTGATAAAGAGGCGGATCTTGAATTAGCTGCACAATCAATTGTAAAATCAGCATTTGGCTTCTCGGGTCAAAAATGTTCAGCATGTTCACGCGTGATCATTGTTGAAGATGTGTATGATCAAGTTGTAGACCGAGTAGTTGAACTGACAAATAATTTAACAATCGGTGACCCTGCAGATTATAGCAATTACATGGCAACTGTAATTGATGCTGCGGCATTCAAAAAAATTACAGAGTACATTGAAATTGGTAAAGGTGAAGGCCGCTTAGCTGCTGGTGGTACGGCAGATGATTCAGTAGGTTACTTCGTGAATGCAACTGTATTTGCCGATGTAGCACCAGATGCACGTATTATGAAAGAAGAAATTTTTGGACCAGTTGTAGCAATCGCGAAAGCTGCTACATTTGAAGAAGCAATTGCCATTGCAAACGATACGGAATACGGCTTAACAGGTGCGGTTATTACAACTAACCGTCTGAACCAAGAGTACGCACGTGATGAATTCCACGTAGGTAACCTATACTTTAACCGTGGTTGTACAGGTGCAATCGTAGGATATCAACCGTTTGGTGGCTTCAATATGTCAGGCACAGATTCAAAAGCAGGTGGACCAGATTACTTAACGTTACACATGCAAGCAAAAACAACTTCAGAAATGTTTTAAAGGTTAAAGGGTGAGCTAATTGAAATCTGTTCACCCTTATTTTTTTGAAAATTTAGTAAATAAATTGTAGTATCATGTCACTGGGATGTAAGCGGTTACGCGGTTTAGTGGAGAGACATGAAAAAATGTTTATTTTGTGACATTTATTTAGCCAATCGTTAAGGGAAGTATGTTACAATGATGGCGAAATATAAAACAATTAAATTTAAAGAGGCGAAATAAAAATGGCTGAAAATTTAAACCTGTTCACATCAACTCAAGAAGTAATCGGCGATGCACTAAACAAGTTAGGTTATGATGAGGCTATGTACGAATTACTAAAAGAGCCACTTCGTATGCTTTCTGTACGCATCCCAGTAAAAATGGATGATGGCTCTACAAAAGTATTTACAGGCTATCGTGCACAACATAATGATGCAGTTGGACCAACTAAAGGTGGGGTTCGTTTCCACCCAATGGTATCTGAAGAAGAAATAAAAGCACTATCTATGTGGATGACTTTAAAATGCGGTATCGTAGATTTACCTTACGGCGGCGGTAAAGGTGGCGTTATTTGTGACCCACGTGAAATGTCCATGGGCGAATTAGAACGTTTATCTCGCGGCTATGTCCGTGCAATTAAGCAATTCGTGGGTCCTACAAAAGATATTCCTGCTCCAGATGTATTTACTAACGCGCAAATTATGGCATGGATGATGGATGAATATAGCCGTATGGATGAGTTTACCTCTCCAGGCTTCATCACAGGTAAGCCAATCGTTCTTGGAGGTTCACAGGGGCGTGACCGCGCAACTGCTGAAGGTGTAACAATTGTTATTGAAGAGGCTGCGAAACGTCGTGGTATTTCAGTAAAAGGTGCACGCATTGTAATCCAAGGTTTCGGTAACGCAGGTAGCTTTCTTGCGAAGTTTATGAATGACTTAGGTGCAAAAGTAATTGGTATTTCGGATGCGCATGGTGCACTTCACGATCCAAAAGGTTTAGATATTGATTATTTATTAGACCGTCGTGATTCATTCGGAACTGTTACAACACTTTTTGAAAATACAATTTCAAATCAAGAGCTATTAGAACTTGATTGCGATATTTTAGTGCCTGCTGCAATTGAAAATCAAATAACAGCTGAAAATGCACATAGTATTAAAGCAAGTATCGTTGTTGAAGCAGCTAATGGTCCTACAACAGCGGAAGCAACAAAAATCTTGACTGAACGTGGTATTCTTCTAGTGCCAGATGTATTAGCGTCAGCTGGTGGTGTTACAGTATCATACTTCGAGTGGGTACAAAACAACCAAGGCTATTACTGGACAGAAGAAGAAGTGCGTGAAAAATTATATCGTAAAATGGTCGATGCATTTGATAATGTATATACAACTGCCACGAACCGTAATATAAATATGCGCCTAGCTGCTTACATGGTGGGCGTGCGCCGTACTGCCGAGGCTTCTCGCTTCCGTGGATGGGTTTAATTTAAAATTAGTAGAACTTGCTGGCCTCGTGCTGGCAAGTTTTTTGTTTTGTCTACATTAAGAAGAGAACTCCTCGCTATGCAAACCACAAGTATCAAAAAACATAATTTAACTACTCTTACTTTTGATTTTAATCCCAATTCATGCGATGATGAATTTATTGGAAGGGGAGATTTTTAAATGAATACATTTTCTTTTTATAATCCAGTTCGAATCCATTTTGGACAGGGGAGTATTGAACAGTTAAAAAATGAGCTACCTAAATTCGGAAACAATATTTTAGTTGTTTATGGAGGCGGAAGCATTAAGGCGAATGGCGTTTATGATGACGTGATGACACAGCTTCAAGCTTTACATATGAATGTTTTTGAATTAAGTGGTGTTGAGCCCAATCCACGTGTTACAACTGCGCGTGAAGGGATTGCTATATGTAAGAAGGAGAAAATCGATATCGTTCTTGCTGTAGGAGGCGGCTCTGTAATTGATTGTGCGAAGTTAATCGTTGCAGGTGCAAAATCGGATGCAGATGCTTGGGATATCGTGACGAAAAAAGCATTTCCAACTGAAGCATTACCATTAGCTACCGTGCTTACATTATCGGCAACAGCTTCTGAAATGAACTCGGGTTCTGTTATCACAAACTGGGAGACGAAGGAAAAGTACGGCTGGGGTAGTCCATATACATTCCCGCAGTTCTCAATTTTAGATCCAACTTATACGTATTCAGTACCTGCAAACCAAGTAGTAAATGGTATTGTTGATACGATGACGCATATTTTTGAACAATATTTCCACAATGCCACGAACACACCAATTACAGATGAAATGTGCGAAGGTATTTTGCGTACGGTAGTCCGTGTTGCACCATTAGCACTTGAAGAGCCAACGAACTATGAGCACCGTGAAACATTGATGCTTGCTGGAACAGTAGGACTAAACGGCTTTTTATCAATGGGATCTCGTGGCGACTGGGCAACACATAATATCGAACATGCAATTTCTGCGTACTATGATATCCCACATGCAGGGGGCTTAGCAATTCTGCTGCCAAACTGGATGCGTCATAATGTTGCAGTGAATCCTGCGCGCTTTGCGCAAATGGCGACGAATGTATTTGGCATTCAATCAGAAGGGAAAACAGTTGAAGAAACTGCAAACGAAGGCATTGATGCACTAGCTGCATTTTGGAAATCGATTGGAGCACCTTCAACACTAGCAGATTACAAAATTGGTGTAGAACAGTTTGATGCAATAATCAAGCACACAATGTTCAATGGACCATTTGGCAATTTTGTAAAACTGCAAGAAGATGATGTTCGTGCAATTTTAACCGCTTCACTATAAAAAAACACCTATAAATTATTCGGCAATGAGTCGGTAATTTATGGGTGTTTTATTTTTTGGACAGAAAATTAACCTTGAACTAACCTTGATTCAAAAGATGAATTCTATAAGTTGTATTCAAGGGGGATATACAAAAAAATAGGCGGTTACTCGGGTGTGAACCTATAATTAATGATACGAGTACTTCCGACTGTATGGTGATTTAAGCTTATATATAAAACATTATAATAGGAAGAAACTCATTAATACCCGATTGTGGAAGTTGAGGGGTTATTCGCAAAGGGCATGTCGGTGACGTCAACAAATAAAAGCCAATGAGATAAGTGATAAAAACTTACCCATTGGCCTTTACTTTATTTAGTTGGATTTGTATTTGTGTTTTTCCAAGTTGTAATCCCATCCTCTTTATCAAACGCCAAGGTCACTTTCGTCACGCCTTTTTGTGCGAGTAAAATTCCAGTTAAGTGATCGCGCACATTATCTAAGTACGCCAGTGATAAATCCGGGTTCGTTTCAGCGACAGCCTCTACATGTAAAAACTCGCCTTCTTTTATAACTTCTATTCGTCCTATATCTGTTACGTTTGGATCTTCCATAATTAAATTTCCGATATGAACCATCATCTCAGGGTCCGTTTCCCCAATTGCCCCACGCGCATTATCAAGGAAAACCCGTCCTACTACATAGAACATTAAAATCCCGATAATCATTGATACGAGACCTTCTATTCGGTGGAAACCGGTAAAATAGGCAATTACAATTGCGACAAAGGCTAGGGTATTCCCTCCAGTGGCCACTAAATCCTCCATCCATACAAGTTTTGTGGCAGGTTTTGCACGTTTTAAATATTTCGCGGATTGGATAACTGCCAACGGGCCTGCCTTTTTAACTCCAACTTCATGTAAAACTTCAATCGCAGCTTTATGGAGAACGTAACCTTCTAGAATAATACCGATTGTTAAAACACCAAGTGCAATCAAAACTCCTGTCGAACTAGTGGCGGGGTTTATAAAATGATGCCAACCCTCCTTAATCGTCTCATAAGCTAGAATCGCTACTATAATAACCGCTCCAAGACATACAAGATTTACTACACGCCCATAGCCAGTAGGGAATTTTGTGGTCGGTGCTTTTTTCGATAAAGCCGAGCCGATAAACACAAAGAACTGGTTTGCTGCATCCCCGAACGAGTGCATCATTTCTGCAAACATTGCAACATTCCCTGTTAAAAAGAAAGCGATACCCTTTAAGATGCCTAAAAATGCATTAACAAATCCGGCTAAAAGTGATGGCCGATTTCCTTTCTTTAGTAGTTTGAAAAATTCCCCCATAAAAATTCCTCCTAATAGTTAATTCATTCGATTGTGAAACGTTCAATTACTGGTATAATCATTGCTAGTAAGAAAATACATAGTAACTACTAAAACATTTCCCATAGTGTCTCCTATTTCAAGCGTTTTATAAGTAAGGAGCAGCATGGAGAGTAGGTTCGTTACATAATAAAGGAGTTCATTATGAACAAACCTCCGATTAATCCGTATATTCCAATAATTATAGGTGTCATTTCCGTTTCCTTATCAGCCATTTTAGTGAAACTTTCAAATGCTGATTCAGGTGTTATAGCCTTTTATCGAATGCTTCTTTCGGTTTTGATTATGAGCCCGTGGTTTTTCTGGAAATATTTTAATGAACTAAAAGTGTTATCAAGAAAAGAATGGCTATTTTCAAGTGTCGCTGGAATTTTTTTAGCGTTCCATTTTATATTGTGGTTTGAATCATTAAAATACACATCGGTAGCAAGTTCAACTGTCTTGGTAACCTTGCAGCCGATTTTCGCCTTTGTTGGAACGTATTTTTTCTTTAAGGAGAAAATCTCTGTTAAATCACTTCTTGCAGGAGCTATTGCGATTTTAGGAAGTGTGCTAATTGCGTGGGGCGATTTTCAAATAAGTGGGCAAGCATTGTATGGTGATATATTAGCGTTAATCGCATGTGCATTAGTAACGGGGTATTTTTTATTTGGGCAAGAGGTAAGAAAAAGATTGTCACTAGTTACATATACAATGGTCGTTTATTCGGTTAGTGTTGTAACGTTGTTCTTTTATGTAGTATTAAAAGGAGAATCTTTCGGACCATATCCAACAAATGAATGGGTTGTTTTTTTGCTTCTAGCGATTATTCCAAATTTATTAGGACATAACTTGTTTAACTGGGCTATCAAGTGGGTGAGCACAAATGTTATATCAATATCTATTTTGTTTGAACCGATTGGGGCAGCGATATTAGCCTTCTTTATATTTGATGAGTATTTAACAGTGTCCCAAGTGCTAGGTGGTTTGATTGTTATTGCCGGTATAACGCTATTTGTAGTGGATTTTAAAATCATTAAAAAGTTTTTTATTAAAAAGTATTGATTTATCTTTAGAGTTCATGTATATTTATAAATGTCCTTAACGACGCGAAACACTTCGAAAAAAATATTTCGAAATAGTATTGACGAAGTAAAGGAAATGAGTTATATTATAAAAGTCGCCGATGAGACAAGCGGTAACAACATGAACCTTGAAAACTGAACAAGCAAAACGTTAATGAAACAACGTTTTAACAGACACTTGCTTAATCGCGGTGCTGATTAAAACAAAATTATAGATATCAACTTTATGTTGATACGCTAGCAAAGCAATGAGCTT
>JAZLIT010000060.1:0-2741 GCA_045617525.1 Solibacillus sp.
GTTTGTTGCCGACCATGAAATGGTTGGTGGAAGTGAGTAAGAAATCCGGGGCGAAAGCCCCGGAACCAGTGACAGAAATGTGAATGAGTTTGCGACAGTGAGTGAAAACAGAACTGTGACAGCTCATGAAATTTTTAACAATAATGTGATTTATGATGTTACACCAAAGATAAATGAATGGGAATAGTTAAGGTTTATTAAGGGCATTAAGGATGCCCTTTTTTATTGCACAAAAATAAGAAAGAAGGTGAAAAAGATGGATTTTATGCAGTTAGGAACAGTGCTTGCAATAGTAGTTATTTGCTATTTGATAGGCACAGCAACAAAGTTGATTCCGAACATCAAAAATGAATTTATTCCTGTTATTTGTGGTGTTTCAGGCGGCATTTTGGGTGTTGTTGGTATGGTTAAGGAAAATTATATGAAAAATAATGAACTATTTAGGTTTGATATTTTTAAATGATAATTCGGTACTATAAGCTCTTGACATTAAAGATGTGTGGTTATATTATAGTGCATGTAAAATACTAGATGTAGTGGTTCAAGTTCTTATCTTGAACTTTTTTTGCAAAACATAATTGACAAAATGATAAATAAATGTTAAATTGTATTTCGTAAGGAGATAATTACACAAGGAGGACTACGAAATGGCAACAATGGGTGAAAGATTAAAAGAACTTATTGATAAGAAAGGAATCAGTCAAAAAGAACTCGCTGAGAAAGTTGGATGTACTGATGCTGCAATATCACATTATATTAAAGGTGACAGAGTTCCCAGAGCAAGTGTACTTACTAAAATTGCAATTGCATTAGATACAACCTCTGATTATTTAATGGAGGGTGTTCCGACAGATGTAACAGATGAGTTGGGATTCGCTAAAAAACTAATCGCAAGAAATGTATCGCAGATGTCAAAGGCGGAGAAAAGAGAGATAATCAATATCTTGATGGGTGACGATGATGAGTAAGAGTTATTGGAAATTAACAGATGAAGAATATGAATTTATTAAAGGTGAAGTAATTTATATTTTTGAAAAATACAATATCAAATGCATACCAGTTTCTGGATTTGAGATTGCTTCAAAAATGAAAATCACTTTGATTGCGTATTCTGGACTATCTAAAAGAAAACTTAAAAAAGCAATGGAAGTCAGCGAAGATGGGTTCTTCATTGAAAAAGATGGAAGAGAATACATATTTTATAATGATATTGACAGATGCTATGAAAGACAGAATTGGACGATTCTTCATGAAATAGGCCATATTGTACTTGATCATACAGGACATAGTGACCATGAGGAAGATGAAGCAAATTTCTTTGCTAAATATGCAATCGCTCCACCAGTGCTTGTTCATAAAATAGGCGCAGAGTGTCCACAAGATATATATGAAGTTTTTGATATAAGTTTTGAGGCGGCTGTTTATGCTTATAAGTATTATTGTTCTTGGGAAAGCAGGTTTGAGCAAGTTAAAAGATTGGCTGATTATGAAATAAGGTTATTAGCGTTATTAAAGAAAAGCGCGTAATATACAGATTCTAAAAGAAAGGACGGTGGTTTCTATGTATGTATTTACAAAGGTAAAAGAAAAAAGCACCATAAGTAGCTGGAACTACAATACGGTGCTGCTCGAGTACTTAGGCTCGAACCTGAACACTTTTACCTTAGCATATTATTATTAAAATATCAAGAAAAATCGTAACTTGCATGTGTTTATCTGGAAAATAAATCATGCGTAACCGCTACTTGGGTACTTAGGTTTGAACCTGAACAATTCATAACAAGTACCTGAGTGGTTACCTCAGGGATAGTCTGCTCTTATCCCTGTTGTACACCCAAAAGGAGGTGCTTATTATGAGTAGAATTAATTCGCAGCGTAAGAGCTGTATTGATGTGTTTAACGCATTTTTGGTAACATTAGCAACATATGCCGGAATATTTGAATTTCCGTGTATAAAAGCAACATATAATCTTCCTAATAAGTTGATATCATTTTCAAAATGTATATCTTGTAAGGATTATAACCAGTGGGTTCATTTTTATGAGGATGATCATCTGTTTGAACGTATCTGGCGAAATCCACAGAAATACTTGGATATACTCAAACGATACAATGGCGTAATTCTTCCTGATTTCAGTCTCTATAGGGATATGCCGTTGGTAATGCAGTTATGGAATATTTACCGTAGCAGAGCCATTGGTTTTTGGCTTCAGGCTAATGGTGTGAAAGTAATACCAAATCTAAGATTTGGGGATAGACGTACATATCGTATTTGTTGTGATGGGATTGAAAAAAATTGTGTAATCGCGGTTGGCTCTCATGGAAATCTTAAATTAGTACAAGACAGAGAGATATTTCTTAAGGGTCTAGATGTTGTTGTTAAGAGATTACAGCCTACAACGATTGTAGTATATGGTGCTGCACCAGAAAAGTATTTTAACAAGTATAAAGATGCTGGAATAAGAATTGTGCAGTTTGATAGCAACTGTTATTGACGGCTCCTTTTGTCCGAAAACAATCGGTGTCTGTTGTCCGTAGATTATCGGTTTGTATGCCGACTCCGTTTCCGAAATCGGCATAGATTTTTATCATAAGAATTCACCATCGAGCACCATCTGAACAGCATGGTCATCGATTAAACGCAGTTTATTCTGACTGCCATATATGAGTACGCTTGTGCAAACCTTATCAATAACCCTTGGAATGCCACCGCTGTACTCAAAAACTTTTTGTATTGCTTT
>JAZLIT010000061.1:0-5928 GCA_045617525.1 Solibacillus sp.
AATAGCAACTACATAATGTATAACATCGACCAGCTCTGCTTCTAGAGATACATGTTCTACTTTAGATTTGCGTCCTTCCAATTGGTTTAGAACTTCAGCTACCTCCCCAATTTCTTCTACTAGCTTCATAAATAAAGCAGAAGATGTACGCCCTTCTTTGTATTTAAGAGCCAAATAACCTTGTAATTCTTCAAATGTTAGTTGTTTCATGGTTAATTTCCACCTTTGATATTAATTTATATATCTATAAGTTCTATAACTGAGAATAAAATTCCTCCATTATTCAATGGTTGCTCTATTCACACATATTGGTCAGTTGTTGTAATTTCAACAGCGTAAAATAAACAGTAAGTTTTTTGCACATTTTCATTCACTCGCTTGTTAAACAGTATTGAAGGGGTTGATAACGTGAAAGACTACCCTATTGCTGCCTTAAAGAAAAATGATGATCTAATCGTAGAACAAATTGTTGAAGCGCATTACGAAGCGATTTTTAAATATTGTTTTTTTCGAATAAGGCAAAAGGAAGAAGCGGAAGATCTAACACAGGATGTATTTTTCAATTTTTTTAAAGCGATTCATCGTTATGAGGATAAAGGAAAACCGAGAGCGTATTTGTTTCAAATTGCTAAAAATTTATGCACCAACTGGGCAAAGAGAAACAAACCGGTATACGTTGAAGATATTGAACAATACAGCTTTTCGATTGATGAAATCGAAAAAAATGTAACGAGTATGGATTTGCAAATCGCTTTCCAATATTTATCTGAAAGTGAGCGGGAATTGGTTTTACTACGGTACATGCATGACTTGCAAGTGCAAGAAATTGCAAAAATAACGCAAAAAAATCGCTTTGCTGTTCGTTATCAACTGGGTAAAGGATTAGAAAAGCTCAAAAAGTATATTGAGAGGGGTGTGAAGTAATGTCTGAAAAAATAAAGAAGTCATTGAAAATGCTCTATGAGGACCTGCCCTCACCGGACTTAGAGAAAAAACTAGCGGTGATTCAACAGTCTAAACAACTGATCCAACAAGCGCCACCTGAAAGTATGAGCCTCCAAAGCTTTTACTTTCAGCAGTTACAATTTATTCGACCGCGGACATGGTGTTTACAATTTATCATCGTTATACTTGCTGCTTTACTTATCATGAACGCACCAAATACCCGTACACTCATTGCATTGACATCGGCAGTTAGTCCGTTCATTTACTTAGTTGGCTTTAGTGAGCTCGTTCGAAGTCATTTGCATCGTGTATTCGAATTGGAGCTTTCGACAAAATATTCGTACAAGACCGTTATGCTCGCTCGTATTGGCTTAATGAATATACTCAATATTTTCGCCATTACACTACTCGTTTTCACAGTCGTCAAGGTGAGTCAGCTGGCTGTGCTACAAGCATTTTTCTTTATTTGTATTCCTTTTTTACTAACGTCGATTCTCGGATTATGGATTTTACATTGGCAGCATACGAAGGAATCTTATCAATGGATTTATATCGCTGTTGGATTCTTTAGTATTTGTATCATGCTTGTCATTTATCTATATCCGCAGATATTTCTATCCGCCTCGAACGGGCTTTGGTGGAGCGTTATGCTCATTGCAATCGGTGCCTTGATTTATCAGTATCATCAACTTATTAATGGCACTTCTTCACAAATCGAAAAATTACAAGTTTAAAGGAGTTTATCAATGAATTTAACGTTACAAGCAATTACAAAACAATTTAAAGAAAAAACAGCCGTTCAAAATGTATCAATTACATTTCATGCAGGCGTGTATGGATTACTCGGTGCAAATGGTGCTGGGAAAACATCACTCATGCGGATAATTTGCGGCGTCACAAAGCCGACAAGCGGTAGCATCGAATATAATGGACAACCGATTACGCTGTTAGATGAGCAATACCGACAAGATCTTGGCTATTTGCCCCAAAACTTTGGTTATTATCCTGATTTTTCAGCAAAACAATTTATGTATTATGTGGCCGCACTTAAAGGTATCTCCCCTCAAAAGGCAAAAGACAAAACAGCGGAGCTTTTGTCATTAGTGGGCTTAACGGATGTAGCGAATCGAAAAATTAAAACCTACTCAGGTGGTATGAAACAGCGTTTAGGCATCGCTCAGGCTGTCCTGAATGATCCGAAAATATTAGTGCTAGATGAACCAACTGCAGGATTAGACCCAAAAGAGCGCATCCGTTTTCGTAATCTCATTTCCGATCTTTCAAAGGAACGTATTGTGATATTGTCTACCCATATTGTGTCGGATATCGAATACATTGCTGATACAATTGTGATGATGAAAAATGGCTCAATCATTTTAGAGAAATCAAATCAAGAAGTATTAAAGGAAATCGAGGAAAAGGTGTGGCATTGTGTAGTGGAACAAGATGAGGTACAAAAACTATCCGCAATGTATCGCGTCGTCAATTTACAGCATGAAGCGAACCGAATTGCGCTACGTATTGTAAGTGAAGCGAAGCCACATCCATCGGCACTTCATGTAAAACCAACATTAGAAGATTTATTTTTATACCATTTTGAAGATGTACAAATAGAATAGGAGCAAGGTAATGAAACAATTATTTAGATATGAATGGAAGAAAATTTTAACAAACAGATTAAATCAAATCGTCTTGCTTTGCAGTATACTAGCCTTTATTGGCATGATGCTATTAGCTGCTTTCTCGTATACATTTCCTGATAATGATAATACGCTGAAAGGGATGGAGGCCATTAAAGCTGAAAAAGAAGTGATTGATACAATATCCGGGACAATCGACGAACAGCGAATCTCGCAAGACATAAAGCAGTATCAGGAACTTTATGAAGACCCTTCAAATAGCTTTAGTAATGAAGGACAAGTCAGCTTAACTGATAGCGTTTTTATAAAGGAAGTTTACCCGAAATATAATTACTTACTATTAATTAACGGTGTATTTGCAGGGCCGTATGCAAGTGATTATGAATTAAATACGTTAAAAAAAATCACGCATCCATTACCACACTTTTATGAAACAAGGGATGCTAATGTAGAAAGGCTTGTTTCCAATACGTTTTTGAATATGCAGTTTTCGGAAGCTGAGCAAGCTTATTGGGCAGATAAAAATGCGCAGGTGCAAACACCAATCGAGTATGGTTATACAGAGGGCTGGAATAAATTTTTAGATAATATTGAGTTCTTTATCTTTGTGCTTCTTGTCATCGTCATTTGTGTTGCCCCTATTTTTGCTAGTGAATATCAAACAGGTGCCGATCATATTATTCTATCTTCAAAACTAGGCAAAACGAAATTAATTACCGTCAAACTCGCTACGGCTTTTCTTTTTGGAGCCACTGTCCTAACGCTTCACTTTTTCATTACAATCGTCATTGTAGCGTTTACGTTTGGCCTAGATGGCGCGGCATTACCTGTCCAAGCACTTCATAGCACAAATCCATACAATTGGACGATTGGACAGTTTGTGCTCATGCAAGTGATTACCGTGTATGTCTTACTTTTTGGGCTAATCGCCTGTACGCTCTGGTTATCAGCGAAAGTAAAATCCTCATTTACTGCTCTTATTCCACTGGTTTTATTACTCATCGTTCCGTTATTTTTAAATCGAACTGATACGGCTAGTATATGGAATCAACTTCATAGCCTATTACCGTTCCCGTCTATGCGAAATACACTGGGCAATGATGAACTGACGTTTATTTCGTATTCATTAGAAAATTTCGTGATTGATTTATATACAATGCGCATCCTTTTCTATGTAGCAGCTGGTTGTTTGCTCACCTTCTTAACAAGGAAAGCATTTAAAAATCATCAAGTTGAGTAAGCAAAAAATCTACTTAGCCTTGGGACACTATGGCAAAAACAAGACACTTACCAAAAGTAAGTGTCTTGTTTTTTAGATTCTTCTAATAGCTAAATAAATCACTATCACTAGATATTTGTAATACCTATGATTACGATCTTAAATGTATTTCACAACAATTGAAATTAAAGGAGTTTCATTGAACATACGCGAATTTATAGTGATATATAGAAAGGAGCATCAAATATGAACCCACCAATCGCTAAAAAAATTCCTCAAACATTTGAATTACATGAGGACATTCGTCAAGATGACTATTATTGGATGAAAGATAAAACGAATCCTGAGGTAATCGCCTATTTAGAGGCAGAAAACAGTTATTACAATGAAGTAATGAAACCTTTAGAAAATTCCACAACAGAATTATATGAAGCAATGGTTGCACGTATCCCCGCTTCTGAGAGCCAGGTACCCGTTCAAAGAGGCCCTTTCTTTTACTACATACGTCAGGAAAAAGAGCTGCAGTACCCAATTTACGCAAGAAAACATGCGATAGATCGCGCTCATTTAGCATCGACTGAAGAAGAAATCACATTAGATTTGAATACACTTGCTTCTGATGACGACTATTTAAGTACAACGGATATTCGTATCTCGAACGATCATCGCTACCTTGCCTATTTAGAAAACCGAGATGGCACAGATAGCTATACTTTATTTGTGAAAGACTTACGTACAGGTGAGCTACTTCAAGATGTTCTACCAAATGTATATATTTATAGCAGTGTGGAATGGAGTAATTGTGGTAAGTTCATATTTTATGTAAAGTTAAACGACCTACAACGCCCACATCAATTATGGCGTCATGAAATCGGGACAGCTGTTACAGACGATGTGCTATTACTGGAGGAAACAGATGTTACGTTTAACTTATATATTTCAAAATCACAAAGTAGTCGCTTTATCTTTGCGATTTCAAAATCAACGACGACAACAGAAGTTCAACTAATCGATGCAGATAATCCATCAATGGCGCCTCGCTTATTCGACGCTCGTCGTGAAGGTGTTGAATACGATGTTGAGCATTGGGAAAATGAATTCATCCTCCTAACAAATGAGAACGCATTGAACTTTACTCTGCTGCGTTGTCCAGTAGAGAACTTATCTGCACGTACACCTATTGTCTCTTACAACGAAGCCTATTTCCTTGAAGGCATCTATCCATTCAAGCACCAAGTTTATGTAACAGGACGTGCAAATGGATTAGAGCAAGTATGGCGTGTAGAAGAAAATGCACTCGTTCAGCTTGAGTGGGACGAAGCGATTTATTCCGTCTCGATGATCCAAGAACAAGATTATGAAACAACAGAAGTGCTAATTCAATACCAATCTTATACAACACCTAAAACGACAATCAGTATAGATATCGAATCTGGTGAACGACATGTACTGCAAGAAACACCTGTTACTGGTGATTATGACCGTACGCAATATGTTCAACAGCAAGTATGGGTACCTACTGCAGATGGCGTCAATGTTCCAGTGCTCCTTCATTATAAAAAAAATGCATTAGACAACGGTCCTGCGCCGCTTATTTTATCTGCTTATGGCTCTTACGGCTACAGCAGCGATCCATTCTTTAGCGCTTACCGCTTACCGGTGCTTGATAAAGGCGTGATTTTGGCCACTGCTCAAGTTCGAGGTGGTTCAGAACTTGGTCGAACTTGGTATTTTAACGGGAAAATGCAGCACAAGAAAAACACCTTCACCGATTTTATTTCAGCTGCGGATTATTTAGTGCAAGAAGGCTTTACAACAACTGAGTTAATTGCAGGTCGTGGCGGTAGTGCTGGAGGCTTACTTATTGGGGCTGTTTCCAACATAGCAGGAAATTCCTTTAAAGTCCTTATCCCAGAAGTACCCTTCGTTGATGTGATGACAACTATGCTAGACGAAACCATTCCATTAACAACGAGTGAATGGGATGAATGGGGTAATCCAAAAAATCGTGAAGATTATAATTATATGCGCTCTTACAGTCCATACGATAATGTGGAAGCAAAAGCCTATCCGCATATGTATGTAACAACTGGCTTAAACGACCCACGCGTTGGCTATTGGGAA